>DAOTMJ010000037.1 GCA_035450225.1 Candidatus Hydrogenedentota bacterium | reverse complement strand
CGCCGCGAGATCCCAGGACTGGCGTCCTGGGCTATTTTCAAGGCGTCCCTACGGGACTTCGTGTCGAACACCGTCTCATTCGACCGTTCTAAAAATGTATAAACTCCAGGTTCAACCCGTTCCGGGTTGACCGCTGGCTGATCCGGTTCCGTGGGTTGCCCCCCACGGCTATTCATGTTTCGGCCCCTATCGGGGCCGGGGGCTACCGTCAATCCGGATCGTTGGAGGAATAGGGGGCTTCTCGCGTCATGAGACCGGTCCGGACACACCAGTTCAACCGGGTCGGAACAGATCGGAAAAACCGGATTAGCCAAAAAAGAGCACCCCGTGTCACCGGTCATCTTTTTGCGCTTTGCTTGCCAGCCCCGATTGAGCCTTTGTGGCTGAGCTGCCTTGGGAAATGTCGGCCAGACCCATTGGGCAAACCTTGCCGGGCTCGCTTTGTTCATGAAAGGTGATACAATAAACCAAGAATTGGAGGATGCTCGACGTAGCGGTAGCACAAAAAAAAGACATAGACGATGCGCTTTATAAAGCGTTGATGGCGCGCGCGGCGGTTCAAAGGCAACGGCGATGTGTTTATCTGATACGGATACCCCGATTTATGGAATGAAAGGCAATCCGCGCATCGTTGCGCGATATCGCGAGCACGCAACTCAACCGAAAGCCATACAGGGTGACGATATCGTCAATTGGATGACTTGAATATGCGGGGGAATCTCGACAAAGCCGATCCTGCCCGCCCAAGGAAACCACGAACATGACCGGTAGGGAACGCATTCTCAATTGCCTGGAGAAACGGCCGATCGATCGTCTGCCGTTCATGCCGATAACGATGATGTTCGCGGCGGATCACGCCGGCGTGCCGTACCGCGCTTACGCGACGGACCACCGCGTGCTCGTTGAGGCGCAACTGCGCACCGCGGAAGCGTATGGTTTCGACTATGTGTCCTGCATATCGGATCCCGCGCGCGAGGCGGCGGACTGCGGGGCCGCCGTCCATTTTTTCGACAACCAGCCGCCCGCCCTTGACGAATCGCGGGCGCGCTTGGCCGACAAGACGGAACTCGCGCGGTTGCCCATGCCCGATCCCCTTGGCGGAACGCGGATGCGCGATCGCATCGAGGCCGCCGCCTTGTTCCGCGAACGCGCGGCCCGCGAATACCTGATCGAGGGATGGGTCGAAGGTCCCTGCGCCGAAGCCGCCGATTTGCGTGGGATAAACGCGCTCATGATGGACTTCTACGAGGATCCGGCGTTCGTTGCGGACCTGTTCGAGTTCGTGCTGGAATTGGGATTGCGCTTCGCGCGCGCCCAAATCGAGGCCGGCGCGGACCTGATCGGCGTGGGAGACGCCGCCGCGTCGCTCGTAGGCCCGGACCTTTACGAAGCCTTCGTGTTCCCGTGCGAAAAGCGTCTCGTCGAGGGCATCCACGCGACGGGCGGCCGCGTCCGCCTGCACATCTGCGGTAACACCCGGCCCATACTCGACGGTATGGGACGCCTCGGCTGCGATATCGTGGACCTCGACTATATGGTTCCGATGGACGAGGCCCGCGCCGCGATGGGGCCCGCCCAGGTCCTTCTTGGAAATCTCGATCCCGTCGCCGTGGTCCGCAACGGATCGCCCGAACAGATCCGCGAAGCCGTTGCCGCCTGCCACCGTCAGGCCGGTCCGGCCTATATCGTGGGCGCCGGATGCGAGATTGTGCGCGACACCCCGCCGGACAACCTGCGGGCCATGGCCGCATACGCGCATTCATTTCCGTTGGGGGAAGCATAGCGGCCCGTGGGAAAAGCCGGGATTGCCGTGTCGCTCGTAAACTCGCTCCCCACAATGACGCGGCGGCCATGCCTGCATCGAAGTTGACAGAATGGTTCTTTCGGGGTAAAGTGAAGATAGGCCATACGGATCGAGGATGTCAGTTTTACTTTTTTGTTTGCAACATCGGCGATTGCGTGAGAATGTTGCGAAAAATCGTGCCAATGACCGTCGCATTGCGGCTTGGCTGTCTCAGGGGCATTGAATTTCCAATGGCGCGCGCAGGAAAGGACAAGAATATGTGGACGCGGCGTTTTGCAATCGTGTTGGGCGTGTTGTTTCTTGCGGGAACCGCATCGGCGGGCGTCGTTTACGTCGGCCCGCCGGGATCCTGGGCGCAAAAGGATATCGCGCCCGTGGGCACCATTCAGGCCGGCATAGACGCCGCCTACGCGCAAGGCGGGGGCGAAGTCTGGGTCGTGAAGGAAATTTACGACGAGCAACGGCCCGCGCATCCGTCCGGCGGCGTCATTTTGAAACCCGGCGTCCAGTTGTACGGCGGTTTTGCGGGCACGGAAACCGCCCGTAACGAACGCGATTGGACCAAGAACGTAACCGTCATTGACGGGGCCAAGGCGCGCGGCGGGTCGCCGGCCTATCATGTGATCATCGGCGCCACGAACAGCGTCCTGGACGGGTTTACCATCCGAAACGGAAACGCTTCCGCCTCGGATCTCGACAGCATGGGCGGCGGCCTGATTTGCGACGGCGAATCGCCCCGCATCGCAAATTGCATGTTCGTGAACAACGTGGCCGCAGCCTACGGCGGCGCCGCGGTCGTGATTGCCGCCTCGCCAACTTTCGACGCCTGCACGTTCACCGGCAATACGGGCGGCCTTGGCGGCGCCATGATCAACATGGAAGCAGCGGCGCCGATTATCGGGCAATGCGCGTTCACCCGAAACAATGCCACAAGCGGCGGCGCCATCGCGAACACGACCGCCGCCGCGCCCGTGGTGACGGATTGCACGTTCACGCAGAACGTCGGGACCAATGCCGGCGCCGTGGACAACCGCGACTCCACGCCCTCCTTTACGCGGTGTGTGTTTACGAACAATTCCGCCAACGGCGGCAACGCCGGCGCCATGATCAACCTCCGATCCAACGCGACGATTGCCGCCAGCACGTTTCTGGGCAATTCAGGCAAGTGGTCCGGATGCGTCGCCAACGTGCAATGTTCGCCGTCGCTTGTCAATTGCGTCTTCGCGAACAACTATTCGCTGCAAGGCACGGGCGGCGCGATTCGCAATGCCAATTCAGGCACGGCCAACATCGTGAATTGCTCGTTCGCCAACAACCGGGCCGTTTCGGGCGGGGCCGTGTCCTGCGAGGTTTCCTCGGCGGCGGTGCTCACCAACTGCGTGATTTGGGGCAATACGCCGGACGGCGTTGCGGATGTGGACGGCAGCCATCCCGTCCTCTCCTTCTGCATCGAACAGAACGGATTCGGCGGAAGTCCCGCCTTGGATCCCCTGTTCGTTGCGGCGCCCAACGACCTTATGCCGGGTCCGGGATCACCCTGCATTGACACGGGAACGGCCACAGGCGCGCCCGGTACGGATATTCTTGGCGTCACGCGCCCGCAAGGCGCGGGATTCGACAAGGGCGCCTACGAGGCCATCCCTGTTGGCGAAGGCGAAGGCGAAGGCGAGGGCGAAGGCGAGGGCGAAGGCGAGGGAGAAGGTGAAGGAGAAGGGGAAGGGGAAGGGGAAGGCGAAGCATTGATTACGGGTGTTGTAATCAACAGCATCACGAAAAAGCCGGTGGCGGGCGTCAAAATTGAAATCGCCAGCGCAATCAAGGCGCTCGATTCGACCAAGACCGATACACAGGGGCGCTTCGCGTTTCCCACACGGACCCGCCCGGGATCGCTTCAGTCCGGCTTCGCCTATGACCTGACCTTCGCGCTGAGCGAGTATCGTCCCAAATCGGCGGACGGCGTGATCGCGCCCAAGGTGGACATGGAAGTCGAGCTTGTGCCGTTGGGTGTGACAAGGCCCGGACGGCCCATCGCGCGCAGCGGTCCGCGGAGCGTTTATCTCGAATGGCCGTCGAATCCCGAATACAACCTCAAGGGCTACAACGTCTGGCGCGCCGTAAGCGACGCCGCGGGAACCGCGCTCGGCGATCCGATCAAGATCAACGGCAACAGCGGCGATATCTACGACGGCATCCTCACCGGAACCGAGTTCGTGGATACCACGGCGGCCCGCGGCACGTATTTCATCTACACGATCCAGGCCATCAGCGGCGCCGACCGCCCCAGCGAGCACTCAACGGCCTCGGAACCGGTCAAAGCGGAATATTTGACGCTGTACTTCCCCGATATCGCCGTGAAAGACCGAAGCCTGTACCTGTGGGAGCGCGTGCCGGGCGAGCCGTCGTGGTGCCGCATTCCGATCTCGTCGAAATGCGCATACGACATCAGCACCTCGGGCATCCAGATTGTGGCGCACCTGCCGTCCGATCTGATTGATCTCGGCGTGACCGGGGACGATTTCGTGGTTGAACCGACCGGCGTGACGGCGTCGGTGGCGGGATTGTTCGATGCGTTCATCGTGTCCAACGACAAGGATTCGGACTCTTTGTCGCTTTACATCATCAGCACGTCCATTGAAGGTGTCCCGCTGTATGGCGCGGGCGATTTGTTCAATGTATATGTCCGCCTGAAAAACGTGCCGGACGACACGTGCGGCCCGCTTGCGCTCCTGGACGAAAAAGTGTTCGGTGTCGGCAACGGCGTCCGTCTCTACGACGATTCGGTTCCGTGGCCGTTGCCGATCTCGGATTATGAACTCCTGAACGGGACGCTTTGCGTTAACGCCGGGTGCCTCCAAGGCGACGTAGACCAGGACGGCGACGTGGACATGGACGACGCCCGTCAAATTCTCAAGATTTGGACGAAGAAAGTGCCGCCGCCCGCCGAATGTTTCCCGGCCGCCGGCGACATCAACTTGGACGGCTACGCCGACGCCGCCGATTCAACGCTGATCCAGCGCTGGCTCGCGGGCATGCCCATCAATCCAACGCCGCCCTCGCCGGCGAAGACGTGGGACTTCTCGCGTGAGTCCTTCGCGGCTGCCCGCCTGACCAAGGCGATTGAAAGCGTTGACGTCGTTGTCGGGGCTGTGCAGGGCGCGCCGGGCGAACTGGTTACGGTGCCCATCATGATCGGCGGCGCGCCGCCGCTGGCTGGATTCACGGCGTCGGTGACGTTCCCGTCCGGCGACGCGGGTCTGATCTACCAGTCCGCCGAACTCGGCCCGGCGCTCGCCGGCGGATTCTCGATGGATGAGAATCACGGTGTATCTGAAGAGAATCCGGAAAACGGCTGGATCAACTTGGCCGTCAGCAGCAACAGCGCCCTTGGCAAGAGCGACCCGACCGTGCTGGTCAACCTTTCGTTCCAAATCGGCGGCAACGCAACCGGGCCGTTGCCCGTTGCCCTGAGTTCCTTCAACCAGTTCGACGAGTACGGCTACACGCCGCGCCAGGACGATCCCCTCGCGCCGAACAAGGCCAATGGAACCGTCACGGTCCCCACCGGTTCGCTGCGTGTGAGAATAACGCCGGCGGAAGCCGTCACGGCGGGCGCACAGTGGCGCATCGGCCAGGGCGACTGGTATGCCGGCCAAGACATTACGGTGGCGGATCTCCTGCCCGGCACATACACGGTCACGTTCGCGGAAGTCACGGGCTGGATCAAGCCGCAGGATCAGACGGTTCAGGTTCATGCGGATCAAACGGCTGAAATCACGGGATTGTATCTTTCGACAACTGGCTCGCTGAGAGTGACCATCGAGCCGCCCGGCGCGATTCTGGCGGGCGGATTGTGGCGGGTGGACGGCGGCTCCTGGCATCTGAGCGGCGAAACCGTCGCGGGCTTGACGCCCGGCGAACATGTCGTTTCGTTCAGGGACACCATCGTGCCGGGCTGTTTTGGGTCGGATGAACCGTGGCACACCCCGCAACCGTTTACCGTGATCGTCGAGGAGGGCGCCACAACCACCGCGACCGGTTACTATTGGCAGGGAGACAACCCGCACCCCGCTAAAAACGCCGGGGCCGATGCGGGCCTCGTGGCGGGCGTACTGACGGCGCTGTGGTTCGTGGGGAGACGAATGAAGAAGTGAGTCAGTGAGACTATGGGCTGCAGGCTCAAGGCTGGAGGGTGGCGATTCCTCCAGCCTTTGCATTTTCAAACGCATACGCCGATCGGATAAGATGGGGAAAAGCACGGAGGAACGACATTATACACACCGCACTCATGGCCACCTTGTTGACGGCATGCGTCATCGGCGCGCTCTCGCCAGATCCCCGGCACAACAACATCGGCCCGGCGGCGGCAGTTGACGAGCCGAAGACCGTAACCGGCGCAGGCGAGCGCGCCGCCGACGGCGATGCGCTCCAAATAAGCGAATCCGGCTGGCTCTACGACGCGGGCCTCAAAGGCGTGGCGGTCAAGTTACCGGTAACCGATGAAAGCCGTGCGTGTGAAATGAGATGATCGTAGGATACGCGTAAAGTGAAATGAACGGTCAATTCACCACAAAGGCACGAAGGCATAAAGGCCGCATGAGTACGCCGTCCTTTGTGTCTTTGCGGCTTTGTGGTTCCTAAGACGCATGATTGGATGAACGCAATTCATTAGAGGGAAAACACCATGCTTACGGTCCTGCTCTTGGCGACACACGTAATGGCGGTGGAGGACTTTGCTCCGCGAATGGCGGCGTTGCAGAAGTTTTGGGAACGGCTCGATGCCATCGTCGTAACAAAGGACTTTGAATCGGAGAAGGCTGCGGGGCTCGCGGAAGCGAAGAAACGCCTCGATGCGGGGGCCGCGTCCGTTGACGAGTACAACGCGATCTATCGCATGCTCGACGATTTACGGACTTCTCTTTTGGCGCATGCCGCCGAGAAGCCTTCGCGTGTGGAAGGTATGTTCGAGGAGAAGGAAGACGCCTGGCCCGTCAAGTCATCCGCGCTCGAACTGACGATCGGCAAGACGGATTTGCGCATGACGGTCAAGACGCCAAAGGCCGAATGGTTTTTCGCGCCATGCGACGGCAATGACGTTCAACTGAGAGGCAAGCATTTCAGCCTGCTCGCCGCGAAAATCGTCAAATGCGAGCCGTTCAATACCGGTTACAGCGCCGGTATGACACTGTCATTCTCGGAATTCCCCGACGCGCCCGGCCTCGACTTGCGCCTGACCGCGAACCTGATCGGAAACGAGATCGTTTTCGAGATCGCCGCGCCGGGGGACGTGTCCAACCTCGAACTCATCCTGTGGCCAAAACCGCTGGCAACGGAAAACACGGACAAGGATTTTGCCGTGATTCCGCACATGCAGGGCATGTTGCTGCCGGGAAATTGGGACCAGTCCATCAACGAGGCGGACCTCTCCAACTCGCGGTCGTTGTACATGCCGTGGTGGGGGCAGATCCGCGACGGGCGGGGCGTCCTGACGATCCTCGAAACGAGCGACGACGCCGGCGCGGCCTATCGCCACCCGAAAGGCGGGCCGACCACCATCCAGCCGCGCTGGCATGCCTCGCTTGGCCGGCTGAACTATATGCGCATCGCGCGCTATGTCTTCGACGACGAGGCCACATACGTGACCTTTGCGAAACGATACCGCCGCTTCGTGAAGGAGGGCGGGCGCTTCGTGTCGCTCGACGAGAAACGCGTGCGCACGCCGAACGTCAACGAGGTCATCGGACGGCCCGTCGTGCATCTTGGCGCGCTGTATCACTTCGTCAAGGAGTCCGCGCTGGCGAACAAGGAGAAGATCGAAGCCAATCACAGCCTGCAAACCTTCATGGAACTCGCCGAACAACTCCGGCAATTGAAGGCGAGCGGAATTGACGACGCGTATGTCCATCTCGACGGTTGGGGATTCTACGGTTATGACAACGGCCATCCCGACGTGCTGCCCGTCGGCTCCGAGCAGGGCGGCTGGGAGGGGCTTCGCCGGTTCGCCGCCACGTGCGAGGAACTCGGCTACCTGTTCGCCGTCCACGACCAGTACCGCGACTTCTACAAGAGCGCCGTGTCGTTCGATCCCGCCTTGGCGACGGTCCGCCCGGACGGTTCGATTCCGATGGAAGGCACCTGGTGTGGCGGACCGCAGAGCATCCTCAGCGCGCGATTCGCGCCCGAGTACGTCCGGCGCAACCACGACCTGTTCGCCGTGAACGGCGTGAAGGTCATGGGCGCGTACCTCGACGTGTTCAGCGTCGTTCCGCTCGAGGAAAGTTTCGCACCCGCGCATCCGATGACGCGGTCCGATTGCGCGCGTTACCGCCGCGAATGTTTCTCGATTCTTCGTGCGCGCGGGTACGTAATCAGTTCCGAAGAACCGGCCGATTACCTCGTGCCATGGCTCGACTTGGTCCATCACGGCCCCTATGCGACCATGCCCCACATCGGCGGAGGCGGTCCACGGGGCATTCCCGTGCCGTTGTTCAATCTGGTGTACCACGACTCGTTGCTGTTGCCGTGGGAGATGGGCGAAGACGGCGGCTGGGGTATTCCGAAGGACGACTCGGGCCGACTGCACTGTTTGCTGAATGCCGGGCTGCCCTACGTCGGCCCCGGCGCCGACGCGGCGGCGATTGCGCGGGTCAAGGAGGCTTGCGCTTTGTCCCAACGATGCGCCACGCTGGAAATGACCAACCACGAATTCCTCGACGCGACATGGCGCAAGCAGCGCAGCACCTTCGCGGACGGAACGCGGGTAACGATCGATCTCGACGCAAAAACGCACACGATTGAATACGGAATGGAGACGAAGTGATGGCGGCGCAACACACCCCTGAAAGCATTCTCGCCCTTGCACGGCAATTCATGGAATCACGCATCTTTTTGAGCGGCGCGGAGCTGGGCCTGTTCGATTGCCTGGCGTCCGGCGCGATGACCGCCAAAGAAATCGCCGACGCGAAGGAATGGGATCCTCGCGCATTGACCATCCTGCTCGACGCGCTGACGGCCATGGGATTGCTGGAAAAATCCAACGAACGTTATTCGTGTCCCGCGCCGATAGCGGGCATGCTCGGTTCCGCCTCGCCCGGCTCCGTGCTCCCGATGGTTCTGCACGTCGCCGGACTGTGGCATCGCTGGTCGAACATCAGCGACATCGTGCGCGGGATACCCGTGGCGCAGACGCCCGGCGTCTTCGATACGGATGCGCAACTCGCTGCGTTCATCGGCGCGATGCACGTCATCGGCGCACGCATGGCGCCGGAAGTGGTCAAGGCTGTCGCGCCCGGCGACGCCCGGGCATTGCTCGACGTGGGCGGCGCATCGGGCACCTATACCGAGGCGTTCCTCCGCGCATGTCCCGGCATGCGCGCCACCCTATTCGATCGCGCGCCCGTTGTCGAACTCGCCCGCGCGCGGCTGGAGGGCAGCGGTCTGCTGGATCGGATTGCGTTCGCCGCCGGCGACTTCTACGAGGACGACCTTCCCGGCGGCCACGACCTCGTCTTTCTTTCCGCGATCATCCATCAGAACAGTCCGAGGGAGAACGTCGAACTGTACCGAAAATGCCGGCGCGCGATGCTGCCTGGTGGACGCCTCGTGATCCGCGACCACATCATGGAGCCCGATCATGTGCATCCGGCCAGCGGCGCTCTGTTTGCCGTCAACATGCTCGCCGCAACCCCCGGCGGAAGCACCTACACTTTTGATGAAATACGCGAAACCCTGGAGGAAGCGGGTTTCTCGCGCATTCGACTGATACAGTCCGGGGACTTCATGAACGGACTTGTGGAGGCATTCAACTAACGCGGGCCAAGTACACAGAATCCGGTTTTTCTTCTTGCTCTTGCTCTTGCTCTTACTCTTGCTCTTGCTCTTGCTCTTACTCTTGCTCTTGCTCTTGCTCGTAATCGTAATCGTAATCGTAATCGTAATCGTAATCGTGCTCAAACCCCCGCGGTTTTCGCGTTCGATAAATCGTGGATTTCAATGGGTTGCGCATGTTGCCCAAGAATTTCTTGTTGTTTTTTGTGGAAACCAGCCGTTGAGGCGTCAACCCTTGCCAAAGGAAAAAGGACGTACAGGAAAACCGGGACACAAGAGACTTCATCCGCCGGGTTGCTGTCCTTGAAATCCTTTATGTCCTTGAACGAGTCGGTTTGTGGCCGTTCACGGCCGGTTGCGCCGGGTTTCCGGGCCAAGGGATATCTCTGCTACAATGCCACTTGAAAACAGGATCTTATCCATGAATGGCATTTTTCTTGGCCGGTGGCTTGCCGTTATTGTCCTTTGCTCCGCGCCGGCATGGGCACAGCAGGGCGGTTCCGGGCTTGCCGGCACGGTAAATCCGCCTCCGGGGCGCGAACCCGCGGCCCTGTCGGCGCCGTCTCCGGCCCAGCCGCCCGAAAGCCCTTCCGGTCCAAAACAGGAAGCGGCGCTTCTGCGCGGAAAAATCGCGCAATTGATGTTGGTCACCCTGAATGGACTGTACGGGCCGCGCTCGGAAGAAACGGAATTTCTGTTGCGCTATCCCCCGGCCGGCCTTGTCATTCCCATGATCGTCGAACCCCGCGATGCCGCGGAATACATCAGGCAATTGCGCGGTCTCGAATCGAGGACGGGCAGTCCTCTCCTGATTGGTACGCAGTTATACGATCTGCCGCAGCGACAGCACCTTTTCAAAAACCCGTTCGTCCAGCTGCCGACCCTGCTCTCATTGGCCGCATCTTCCGATTTGGACGCGACAGGCAAACTCGCCAAATTGACCGCCGATCACCTCAATGCCATGGGCTTCAACCTCAACTTGGGGCCGCGTCTCGATCTGGCTCCGACGCTCCCGAGCGCCGTGGGCGGCGTGGACCATCTCGGCAGCGATCCGCGTTTCGCGGCGAAGGTCGCCGGAACGATTCAGAACACGCTGGAGAGCAACGGGATCATCGCCATGCCGATGGGATTTCCCGGCGGCGGCGAAAACCGGACCGGGCAGTCCCCCGCAACCCTTCTGACGCCCAAGATCCATTTGATGGAACATGACCTGCTGCCGTTCCGGAAAGCCATTGAACAGGGCACGCCGATGCTGCACGTCGGGGACACGCTGGTTCCGACACTCGACGAGAGCAGTCCGCCCGCCTGTATTTCGCGGGCGGTCATTCACGGCCTGTTGCGCGGCGAACTCGGCTACGAGGGCGTCATCGTGGCGGGACCCGTTGATGCGCCGGACGTCCAGCGGCAGCGCGACACCGCCTCGGCGGCCATCATGGCGTTGGACGCGGGCGCGGACATCGTTTATTGGTCCGAAACGGGGCAAAAGGTCGCGCGCGCCATCGAAGC
Source organism: Candidatus Hydrogenedentota bacterium (assembly GCA_035450225.1). Lineage (NCBI taxonomy): Bacteria > Pseudomonadati > Candidatus Hydrogenedentota > Candidatus Hydrogenedentota bacterium. The sequence goes on along the minus strand of DAOTMJ010000037.1, from coordinate 36,769 downwards.
CGTCGCGGCCGCGGTCGAAAAGGGCCTCTTGGAACGCGAACGCATTGAAGAGGCCTTTGAACGGGTTGTCCGCCTGAAAACCGATCGCAAGCTGGCGGAACGCAACCGGCCGGGCGTGTACAAGGCGGCTTCCCTGGAAACGAGCGCGCGCTATCCCAAGGAAGCCTACGAGGTGGAGCGGCGGTCCATCACCGTATTGAAAAATGCCGGAAACGTGCTGCCGCTGGAATCGGGACGTTCGACGCCGGCTGGCGTCACGGGCGTGTTCGGCGTGGAGGAAATGACCAAACTGCTCAAGCGCAACCTCAAGGCGGTCGTCCAGCAGAACATCCAGACCGCGCAGCAATTGGGCGACATCGAGGATTTCGAGATTGCGCGAATTACTGGAAACATTACGGGGCTGAAAACGGTTGTGTGTGTCCTGGGAACCATGAAACGCAACCAGGGCGAAGCCCGGCTGGTCCGCAAACTCAAGGAAGCGGGCGCCCGCGTCGTGGTCGTGTGGCTCGGCCATCCGCGTCCGCTTGTGGACATGCTGGAAGCCGACGGGATTGTGGTGGCTTATTGCGACCCGACGATGTGTGGCGCCAGCATCAAGGCGGTGGCGGACGTGCTGGTCGGAAAGTGTCCGTTGGCCGTCTTGCCGGCCCTGCGCGAACTTCGGACGCGGACCGGCCGGGAGGAAGTGTTCAACGCCCCGGACGTGCTCCGGGCGCCCGCGGGCCGGCTGCCGGTTTCACTGGGCGGGGCATTTGTGGCAGGATATGGCGTGTCATACGATCCGGAGCCGTTTATCAAAAAGGTCGAATGGCGCTTCGGCGACGGACAACGCGCAAGCGAGATCCGCGCGGTGCATGCATACGAATCGCCGGGACGCTATGAGGCAATCCTGACGGTGACCGACCGGCTGGGCGCAGTGACATCGGGCGCGTTTCCGGTCGTGGTGGAATAAACGACGAAATCAAGCGAAAGGAAGGACGAACCATGCGCAAGTCTATCGGAATGGCGGTTATTCTCGTTCTCGCGGCGGGCATTGCGGCCGCGCAACCATTGGACGGGCGGAAATTGAGTGTGACGGGTGGCGATACGGCGGGGTCATTCGTCCCCGTGGCCGTGGCGTATGAAGGTCCCGCGCCGGATGGCCCCGTGCAGGTGGTGGACACGAAGAGCGGAAAGGCGTTTCCCGCGACGATTGCCGGCGGCGAACTGGTGTTTATCGTCGAGGCAATTGCGCCCGGGGAAACCATTCCGTGCCAAGTCAAGATACTCAAAGAGAAAACGGCGCCCAAGGTAAACATTGCGCGCATCGAGGGCGACAGGCTCGAAGTTACGGTCAACGGCGAACCCTTTACCGTCTACAACTATTCGAACGACAACCGCAAACCGTTCCTGTGGCCGGTATACGGGGAAGGCAAGGTGGGCATGACGCGCAACTGGCCCATGGATCCCAATGAAACCATCAGCCGCGATCACGTCCATCACAAGGGCATTTGGACGTCTTACGGCGATCTCAACGGCGTGGACTGCTGGGGCGAAACAGGCGACAAGGCCGGTTTTCAGCACAGCGACGAGGTGACCTTCGGTTCGGGCGACGCCTTCGCATGGATCAAGGCGAAGAACACATGGCAGGACAAGGATCACAAGCCGGTCATCGCCGAGGAACGGGAGTACCGTTTCTATGCAACCCCCGCCAGTGCGCGGCTTTTCGACCAGTCCATCACCTTCACGGCCGCCCATGGAACGGTCCTTTTCAAGGACACCAAGGAAGGCGGACTTGTGGCGTTCCGTATTCGGCCGGATATCACCGAAACCAGCAAAAAAGGCGTGATTACCAACGCGTCCGGTGCGCATGGCATGAAGGAATGCTGGGGCAAGCCGTCGCCGTGGACCGACTATTCGGGACCCATCGAGGGTGTGGGCACGCGCGGCATCGCCGTATTCGATTACCCGAAAAACATGCGCTACCCGACCACATGGCACATTCGCGACTACGGCCTGAACGGCGCCAACTGCTTCGGTTTGTCCTATTTCACGGAAAAGAGCGAAAAGAAGGAGAACGGCGACTTCACGCTCGAAGACGGCAAGGCCGTGACGTTCCGGTACCGCGTCATGATCCATTCCGGCGACGTCAACGAGGCCAAGGTGGCCGATCGCTGCGCCGACTTCACCAATCCACCCAAGGCCGACTGGGTACATTGAACCTGAATCCGGCAGTAAAAGCAGAAAACTTCCGGCTCATCCCAATGGACGAAGTGGACTTTGTGGACGATAGAGAATTTTCACCGTCCATGTGAAGTCCACCGGATCCACAATGTCCCTCTCTTTACGGCATGGGCGAAGGATCGGTGTTCAACCGGCGACACCCAGGCTGAAATCGCCCGGCAAGATGCGAAACGGGAAACCGCGCAGGGGAAGTTACGGTTGCGGTTCCATGCCACGGTTCCACGCGGCGCGCGCGGACTCGACGAAGGTCCGGATATTCGCCTCGGGCGTGTCGCGCGGGATCATTTCGCCCGAGTTGAGGACATGGCCGCCGTGGCGGCTGACGCGCTCGACGGTGAGTTCGACGGCGCGGCGAACGTCTTCGGGCGTGCCACGCTCCAGCACGGCCAAGGGATCGATATTGCCGGACAGGCAGATGCGGCCCTTGACAATGTCACGGGCCATTTCGATGTCAATCCCCGGGCCGACGCTGAGGATCGAAAATTCTGCATCGGCTTGAAGGTCCACCATGGCGGGGTTTTCCTCGCTGGCGTGATAGATGACCAGTCCCCCGGCTTCGCGATAACCGCATGAAACACGGCGGGCCGGCTCCATTGCGAATGTCCGGTATATGTCGGGGCTGATGAGGTGGCCGCTCGCATTGCAGTCGCCGAACCAGATGGCGTCGGCGCCCGCGCGCAGTTGATCCAAACCGAAACGAAGCTGGTAGTCCTCGAAAAACGCAATGGCCTTCCGCAGGAATCCGGGATTCTCGTACACCATCGAAAGGCATTCCATCATGCCGAAGGCCAGCGTGGCGGAACTGAACGGCGCGGCGGTTCGCCCTGTTACGCAGACGCTGTCCCCGAAATGGGCCTTGACAAGTCGAATGGCTTCGAGCAGGATTTCCATTCGTCCTTCGACGCGGTAACCGTGCTCGCGCAACGCATCAAGCGCGGCTGGAGCGGCGGGCAGGTATTTGCATGTCGCGGGAAGGATGTCGCCTTCTCCCTTGACGCCGACGCCAAGCGGTTCGAATTCGATGCAATCGTCCACTTGCAGCCACGCCCAGTCGTAATCGAATCGTTCGACGGCTTCGATCTGGACGCGCGCCATTTCCAGCGCGTCGCGGCAGTAACGATCGTACCGGCTGCCGCACACGCGCACATCGAATTCCTCGCTGCACAGGAACACGGGCAAATGGGCGGGGATCCCCAGCGTCGCCGCGCCGCGCACATCGTCCAGAACCCCGGAATAAGCCATTGGCGCGTTTCCATCCCCTCGGTCCGCGCGGGAAAAAGCGGCTAGGCTTTTTTGTCGCGCTTGAAAACCTCGTCAATCAGGCCGTACTGCTTCGCTTCTTCGGCGTCCATGTAGAAATCACGGTCGCTGTCGCGTCGAATGACTTCGATGGGCTGCCCGGTGTGCTTGACCAGAATCTCGTCCATGATCTGGCCGATTCGGAGAATCTCGCGGGCCTGGATGTCAATGTCGGCGGCTTGACCCTGCACGCCGGCGGTAAGCTGGTGCAGCAGAAAACGGCTGTACGGCAGCGCAAAGCGCTTGCCCGGCTCCCCGGCCGCCATCAACACCGCCGCCATGCTCGCCGCCTGTCCGATGCAGATGGTGCAGACCGCCGGCTTGATGTATTGCATTGTGTCGTAAATCGCCAGTCCGGCTGTCACGCTCCCGCCCGGACTGTTGATGTAAAGATTGATGTCCTTGTCGGGATCCTCGGCCTCGAGAAACATCATTTGCCCGATGACGAAATTGGCCGCCTCGTCGGTAATCGGAAAACCGAGGAAAATGATCCGGTCGGCCAGCAGGCGGGAATAGATGTCGTACAGGCGCTCGCCGCGCGCGGTTTGCTCGTATATGGTAATGTTGCGGATATCAAGCCCGCCCGTCATTTCCATGCGTCCCGGAAACGGCATGACAATCACCTATTCTCCCGCGCTTTCGCCGCCCATGCGATCGTCGGCCTTGTCAAATTCTTCTTGGGTCACTTCCTTGTCCGTAATGGTCGCGTGCTGCATGATGGCGGCGATCACCTTGTTGTGCAGTATACGGCGTTCATACGTGTTGCGATGCTGTTCCTCGCCCAGATACTTCGCGACGGCTTCCATGCTCACACCCGACCGCTTTGACAAGTTGGCGGCCTCGGCCATGAAATCCTCGTCGGTGACCTCGATGCCTTCCGCCTCCGCGATTTCGTTCAGGACCGTCCAACTCTTGATGGCGTTCAGCGCTTCTTCACGCGCCTGTGTGCGTAATTCCTCGTCCCGTTCTTCGATCTTGGCCGCCGGCACATGGCGCGTGCGCAGATTGTTCACGCTGTCCTCGTAAAACTGCAGCGACATGTGCTCGATGAGCGATTTGGGGATTTCGAAGCGGCTGGCGTCAATGATGGCCTTGACCGCGCGGCTCTCGGCGATTTCATTGCTCTCGGCCATCGTGCGTTCCCGCAACTGGTTTGCAAGGCTTTCCCGCAACGCCGCCACATTCTCAAAACCGGTCTGTTTCGCGAAATCGTCGTTCAATTCGGGTATCTGGCGCCGCTTCAATTCGTTGATGGTAATCTCAAACTGGGCCGTGTGCCCGCGCAAATGTTCGGCGGGATAACTATCCGGAAACGTCACGCGGCATGTCCGCGTTTCGCCGCTTTTCGCCCCAAGCAGAACCTCCTCGAATTCCGGAAAGAAACGTTTCGACCCCAGAATATAGGGATAATTCTCGGCGGCGCCCCCGGGAAATTCGGCTCCATCCATCGTGCCCTTGAAACTGATAATGGCCTGATCGCCCTCCTGCGCCTCGATACCCTCCGCCGATTCAAAAACGGAATATCGCGACTGAAGATTTTTGACGGCGGTCTCAATGTCTTTTTCCTGGATGGTATAGATCGGGCGTTCGACCGCGATTCCGCGGTACTTGCATAATTCGACCCGCGGATCGACCTCAAATTTCAGCGTAAACGCGATGGGATCCTCGGGATTTCGCTTGTCGTTTTTTTCGTAATCGGGCACTTCGGGCACGCCGCGGGGTTTCAGATTCTTTTCCTTGACGAGTTTCGCGACGGCGGCCTGGACCAGTTTGCCTTCGACGTCGCCGCGAACGGCCTTGGCGAATTTCCGTTCGATCAATTTTCGCGGGGCGCGACCGCGGCGGAATCCCGGCAATTCGGCCTCGTGCTGCAATTTGCCGAAGGTATCCGAAGACAACTTCGCCTCGTTGGCGGGCGGAATCGTCACCTTGATCTCGTATAGGCAATCGCCCTTGTAATCGATCTCGAACGTGGGTTCTTCAACAAATTTGAATTCTTCCTCGCCCTCTTTGTCCGATTCGGCGGTTTCGGGAGATGTCGGTTTGATTTCGTCTTCCGCGACTGCTGTTGTGTCTTTGGTCTCGTTGTTTGTCATCGTTCCATTCACCTTGGCGTTGGTGGGCGAGGCGGGACTTGAACCCGCACATCTTGCGATACTGGATCCTAAGTCCAGCGCGTCTGCCAGTTCCGCCACTCGCCCGCTTCCGCGGGATTCGGCCTCGAAGCCTGGCCTGCCACGGCACACAGCCCAAAATTATGACCGTGCCACACTTGCAACAAAAACGCACGCATCCGCACGTGCGCATGGTTCGATGGTGGGCCGCGCAGGAGTCGAACCTGCGACCTTGTGATTAAGAGTCACCTGCTCTACCAACTGAGCTAGCGGCCCCAAAAAAAATGGAGCGGGAGACGGGACTTGAACCCGCGACGTCAACCTTGGCAAGGTTGCACTCTACCACTGAGTTACTCCCGCTCAGGTGAAACGATGTTACCATACGTAAAAGGTCATGTCAAGCGGGCTGCTGCCTTCCTCAATCCGCACGTAGCGGGGCGGGTCGGCAATCTCGCCGACCCGCCTTTCTGCAAAACCCCCTGATTTAGCAGGTCAACCTGAAGCGGTGCGTTCCCAAATATCAAGCGAAGCGGTACGCGGGGACGCGCGCCCTCCCAATCATTAAGCGCCTTGTGATCATGCCTTTTCCACTGAGATGCGGCCTGTCTGGCATGAAACGCCCCCGACCGCTCTTGCGTGCGGATCGTGTTACGTTTCGTCGTGCTGTACATCCGTATGGAGGTGTTCCGAAACCAGCGCGTCGCCGCAGGATTACAAATCCGAAAATCTGAAGCCGCAGAGCCTGTTGGGCGATTGACAGCATTTACGCCGGGTGATAAAATACATTTTCAGTTTTTCATGATATATATATATTTATAGGAGATAATAAATGAGCCTCAAAATCCGGGCGGGTTTTCTTGTGGTGATGGCGCTGTGCATTGGCGGTTGTGGCGGCGCGCCGTCTGTTCCGAACGTTCCCGCGGCGCCGGCGAAGCCGTTGGCGGAGACCTCGTCCCCCGAAAAGCCCTTGCCGTCCGCAATGCCGGCGGCTGCCAAGGCGGCGCCTGTGGCCGATTTGCCGGCGGCCGAATTGAAAACGTGGCATTTTGCCGAACTTCCGCCGGATCAATGGCAGTGGAATTTTACCGGCGGTTCAAAGAATCAGCAATCCTCCGGTGCGGTCTATACGCAAAATGCGCAGGCGGAAGGCTGGCTCAATCTTCGCAACGCCGGCATTGAGGCGGACAATGTCGGTTCGATTCGCATTTCATGCCATTGGCGCGATCAGGAAGACGCCGAAAAGATGAGCAAGGAGATTCCCCCCCGGGAAGTCACCGTTTTTTGGGCCCGAACGTCTGAAATGCCGCCGGAAGGCCAATGGCCGTATGCCAACGAGCGGGCGGTGGCGCTCAACCCGGATCCAGCCAATCCGTACCTTTTTTCCGGCACGTTGCGGGGAAGAAAAAATTGGGATGGAACCATCGCGAGCATCGGGATCAAAATCGTGTTCGATCCGCCGGAATCGAAACCGGGCGCCATGGGACACACCGCCGTTCAGATGATTTCGCTCTTGAAGTAGTCCGGCGCGCCCCGTCTTGGACAATCGCGATTTTCCTTTGTCGGGCATGGAAGAGGGCCGGACATTGCATCAACAGCCCCGATGTGCGAAGATCCTTGGTAAGGTAGAGCCCGTGTGCATTGTGCGCCGTTTCCGGTGCAAGGCGTCAGGATTGGGGAATCGTGAGCGACAGTTTCGAGATATTGCAGCGCAAACTGGCGGACAAGACGGCCGTCGGCGGCGTCATCGGCCTTGGTTACGTCGGCCTTCCGCTCGTGCAGCATCTGTGCAACGCCGGGTATCGCGTCCTTGGTTTCGACATTGATCCAGTGAAGACCGAACGGATTGCCAAGGGCCAAAGTTACATCAAGCACATTGAAAGCGCCTGGATCGCGGAGACGGTCAGGCGCGGATCTTTTGAAGCGACGACTGATTTTACGCGCCTGTACGAAGCCGATTGCATCAGTATCTGCGTGCCGACCCCGCTGGACGAACACAGCGAACCGGATCTCCAATATGTCGTTGCGACGGCGGAAAGCATCGCGCGGACCCTGCGGCCGGGCCAGTTGGTCATTCTCGAAAGCACGACCTACCCCGGCACGACCGCCGAGGTCGTTTTGCCCATTCTTGAACGTTCCGGTCTGATGGTCGGGCGGGATTTCTTTCTCGTCTTTTCGCCGGAACGGGAAGATCCCGGCAACGCCCAGTATACGATTCGCACGATTCCGAAGGTCATCGGCGGCCTGACGCCCCGTTGCTCGGACTTGGCCGCGAAATATTACGGGACTATTTTCGAGCGGACGGTCATCGTGTCCACCCCCGCGGCGGCGGAACTCACCAAACTGCTCGAAAACATCTTCCGCTGCGTCAACATTGCGCTCGTGAACGAACTCAAGGTGCTTTGCGACCGGATGGGCGTGGACATCTGGGAAGTCATCGAGGCGGCTTCCACGAAACCGTTCGGATTCATGCCGTTTTATCCCGGACCGGGCCTTGGCGGCCACTGCATTCCGATCGATCCTTTCTATTTGAGTTGGAAAGCCCGCGAATTCGGATTTGCCGCGCGCTTCATTGAATTGGCGGGCGAAATCAACACCTCCATGCCCCTGTATGTGGTCATGCGCCTGATGGAAGCCTTGAACGAGCGGGGGAAACCCGTCAAAGGCTCGCGCATCCTGTTGCTCGGCGCCGCCTACAAGAAAGACGTGGACGACATCCGCGAGTCGCCGTCCATTCGCCTGATCCAGTTGCTGCGCGAACGCGGGGCGCAGGTTGACTACAACGATCCGTACATTCCGAAAATCACGCACGGGCGCCGCCATAATATTGAAATGGAAAGCGTTGAACTCACCCCGGAAAACATCCGGTCGTACGATTGCGTGCTGATTTCGACGGCGCACTCTTGCTATGACATTGCACAGATAGTCGAAAATGCGGCGCTCATCATTGACACGCGAAACGCAACCGGCCGCATGTTCGCCGGCGCGCCGAACATCGTGAAGGCATGAAAGGACGGGCATGGCCAAGTTTCTGGTAACGGGCGGCGCCGGTTTCATCGGATCGAATATCGTTGACTTTCTTCTGGAGGAGAGGCATGCCGTCCGTGTGCTGGACAATTTGGCAACGGGGCGGCGTGAGAATCTGTCGCACGTCATGGATCGCGTCGAATTCATGCAGGGCGACTTGCGCGACAAGACGGCCTGTCGGGAGGCGGTCCGCGGCATGGATTACGTGTTGCATCAGGGCGCGGTGCCTTCGGTCCCGCGCAGCGTGGCGGATCCGCTGCTCAGCAACGAAGCCAACGTGACCGGAACCGTCAACCTCCTGGTTGCGGCGCGCGACGCCGGCGTCAAGCGGCTGGTATTCGCCAGCTCGAGTTCGGTGTACGGCGATCAACAGGCGGACGTCAAGACGGAAGACCTCCCGTTGAATCCCCTGTCGCCCTACGCGGCGACCAAGGCCGCCGGCGAGTATTATCTGCGATCCTTCAGCCTTTGTTACGGTATCGAGACCGTGTCGTTGCGCTACTTCAACGTGTTCGGACCACGCCAGGATCCGAATTCGCCTTATAGCGCCGTGATTCCGCTCTTCATCACGGCCATGCTCGAAGGCCGGCGTCCCATCGTTCACGGCGATGGATTGCAGGCGCGCGACTTTACATTCGTCGGAAACAATGTTCGGGCGAACGTGCTGGCCGCGACGGCTTCCTTCGACGCCAGAGGACAGGCGTATAATATCGCCTGCGGAGATTCCATAACCCTGCTCGACCTCGTTCACGCGATCAATAAGACGCTGGGCACGGACATCCAGCCTGCATTCGCGCCCCGGCGCGTGGGCGATGTCCGAGTCTCGAAAGCGGACATTTCGCGGGCAAAGGCCGACATGGGCTACGAGGTTTCAGTGGATTTTACCGAGGGAATCAAGCGAACGATCGAATGGTACAGGCGGAACACGAAACGTGAAAGCAGATAACGTAAGCATTGTCATCCCCGCGTTCAACGAAGCGGGCGCCATCGGGCCGGTCGTCGAAAGCCTGCGGGTCCGATTGCCCGAAGCGGAACTCATCGTCGTCAACGACGGATCGTCCGATGACACCGCTTCGATCGCCGAAGCAGCGGGCGCCACGGTCGTCAGCCATCCGAAAAACCGCGGCTACGGCGCGGCCCTGCGTACGGGCACATTGCAGGCATCGCGCGCGTATGTGCTGTTCTGCGATTCGGACGGACAGCATTCCACGGACGACGTCGCGCGGCTCATCGAGGCGTGCGACGGGCACGACATGGTCGTCGGCGCACGAGGCCAAGATTCGCATGCCCCGCTGGCGCGCCGGCCCGGTAAGCGCATCCTGACGCTTTTCGCCGATTACCTCGCGGGCGAAAAAATACCGGACCTGAACTCCGGGTTGCGCATGATTCGACGCGAAGTGCTCTTGAAATACTTACACCTCATGCCGAGCGGTTTTTCCTTTTCGACGACGAGCACCTTCGCCATGCTCAAGACGAACCGGCACATCTTGTGGATTCCGATTACCGTGGCGGCGCGCGTTGGACAAAGCACGGTGCGTCAATGGAAGCACGGGCCACAAACGCTGCTGCTGCTGCTGCGCCTAACGGTCCTGTTCGAACCGCTCAAGGTATTCCTTGTTGCATCAGGCATTCTGGCTTGTTTCACGCTGGCCAGTTTCGCGATAGACGTAATGGCCAGCGGCCGGATCAACTTGGGCGATTCCACGGTGTTGCTGGGCGTGGCGTCCCTGCTGGTTTTCCTGTTCGGCCTGTTGTGCGATCAAGTCTCGGCCCTGCGGAGAGAGCTCCATGAATGAAGACCCGTCAGGCGCCGCGGACGCGCTGGCCTTGGGGGAAATGTACTGCGGTTACGCAAACGATGCCGAGGTCAGGGCGCATGCCTCCTCGGGCGGCATTGTTTCGGCCATCCTGCTCGATGCATTGGAAGCGGGCGCCATTGACGCCGCGCTCGTCTCGTGGATTGCTTCGGAAAACGGACAAATAAAGGCCGTTTCCGGGCTGGTTGAAAATCGCGGGGGCGTGCTTGCCGAGGCAGGAAGCGCCTATGTTTATACGCCCGTGATTGATGCGGTTCGCGATTTGGAAAACACAAACCGGCGCGTTGCCGTGGTCGCCCTGCCGTGCCAGGCGCGGGGCATTCGCAAACTCACCGAGAAACGGCCCAATCTGCGCCGGAACGTGGTTCTGGTTATTGGCCTGTTTTGCCGTGGCGCGGTCGGGCCGGAATTCTACGAGGACCTGTTCCGGAAGAAGGGGATCGATCCCGGCGAAGTCGAGCGCGTCAAAGTGGCGCGTGGGCATGTAGGTGGAGAAGTCCGAGTTGTCTTGCGCGACGGACGAATCGTTCCGCTGAGTTTCTTCGGAATGAATGCCTATCGGACGTCCGGCGTTCACGCCCATTCCGGTTGCCTGCATTGCACGGAACACTTGGCCGAGGACGCGGATATTTCCGTGGGCGACATTTTTACGCCGGAGTACGAACGGCGCGAAATCAAGCACTCCTGTTTTATCCCGAGGACGGAGGCCGGGCGCGCGATCATGCAACGCTTGGCGGAATCGGGCCGGATTGCGTTTGAATTTTTCGGCACGCAACGCTACAGGCAAACATTCCGCAAGATTGAAGCGTTTTCCAATGCGCTCGATGCGCGTGCGCTGGCGGCGAAACTGACCGGCGTCCGGCTGCCGCCGCATCCCGTCCGTTTTTGCCATCCCCTGCATGTATTGTCTTGGATGATTTTCTTCACATTTTTCCGGTTGTCGCGGACGTCGTGGGGCCGGCGCATGCTTTATGCCCTTCCTCCCATTACTGTAAAAAGCGCGGCGATTTTGGTGAAGGGACTGTCGAAAACATGAACCTTGAGGACGCCTGACATGCGGGACGGAAAACCGGTATTCGCGTTCTTCGCGGTTTCGCGCACGGGAAATCGCGGCGCGGTTTCGATGCTCGAAAGCGCCATTGATCATTTGACCGCAACACCGGCCGATGGCTGGGTGCACGTGTTCACCGTGTATCCGAAACAAGACGCGCGCCTTGCCAAACCGCGCCCGCGCGTGGATCTGCGCGATGGCGGTCCGATTCGGCTCGTGACATGGCTTATTCCGATGTGCATTCTCTGGCGCCTATTGAGGATGCTGCATCTTGCGCCGCCGCCCCGCTGGTGGGGAGGCGACATGCAGGCGCTGCTCGAATCGGACGTGTGCGTGATGGCGGGGGGGACCACCTTTACCGACGCGCAGAAGTTCAAGGTCATTTACAACGTCGCATGCGCCGCCCCGGCCATCTTGCTCGGCAAGCGATCGATGTTCTATTCGCAGACGATGGGACCTTTCAATCATCCCTTCAACCGATTCTGGGCCAAATGGGTGTTGAACCGTGTGGATCTCGTGGTTCCCCGCGGAAAGGGCAGTTACGATCATGTAAAGAACTTGGGAATTTCCCATGCCATGGAACTGCCGGATTCCGCCTTCACGCTGGTCGTGCCGAAAGAGGCCGAGGATGCGATTCGCGCGGAATACCGGCCGTTGCTGGAAGGCCGGACCGTCGTCGGGATTTCCGTCAACACGATCGTCCAGGGCAAGTGCAACGCGCTGGGCATAGACCACAACGGCGTCTGGGTGCGCTTCATCGGCTACTTGCAGGAACGCGGCTATTACGTTCTCCTGATTCCCCACAGCATGCGGCCCGGCAGCAAAAGCCTGCACAACAACGACCTTGTGCCCGTGCATGAAATTTACGATCGGCTTCCGTCGAAGGAAAATATCCATATCGTCGAAAAGCACTACGACTGCAAGGAACTTCGGGTCTTGGTGGGACTGGCCGATTACTATGTAGCGAGCCGGTTTCATTCGATGATTTCGGCGTTGTGTACTGAAACGCCCGTGAGCGTAATCGGCTGGGGATATCAGAAATACCGGGAAGTGCTGGCCGAGTTCGATCTGGAATCCTATTGCCGCGACGCCGCCGAATTGTCGTTCGAGGGGCTGGTCGAGGGGTTCGAGCGGATCGTGCGCGAGGCCGACAGCATCAAGGCCCGCATGCGCGAGCACCTGCCCGAAGTCCAAGCCCGTTCGCGACGGAACCACGAGGAAGCCCTGCGCTTGGCCGAGTTGGGCCGAAATGCGTCTAAACGGATGACTTGATCAGCGTTTACAAAACGATGTTTGTATACCTTACGAATGCGCGCTTGTATGCAATCCATTCGAATCGCCACGGGGGAAATCCCTGTCGGCCTTTCGAATAGTGGAGGAAAATGGAATGAAATCGTTCCATGAAGCGGAATCATGCCGGGCCTTGCCGCTTTTGCATGAGCCGGCCTGCGGGCGGGTGAAATCATTCCTGCACAGGCTGAATCTTGCGGCGGTTGTTCTCGCGTTGCTTGTAGTGGCGGGACAGAGCGCCTTTTACCGTTTCGACGGCATTACCGAACGCGGCATGGTTCATTCCGACGTTGACGCATGGAAATATCTCGATACCGCCAAAAATTGGTCCGAAGGCCGTTACACATGGATGAGCGGGAAATACAACGACCCCGATCTCTTTTATCGTCCCGGAGCGCATCTGCTTCACCGCTTTGCAATCAGATGGTGGGGATACAACGATTATTCCATAAAGGTGCTCAATGCCGTCATGGACATGGGCGTTCTGTTGCTCTTGTTCGCAATGGCGTGGCGTATTGGCGGGAACCCTTGGCTGGGCGTCGTATCTGCATGGATTTATGGTCTTCACATCCCACGTTTGCTCGTGTACATTTTCGGAGAAATCCCGCATGTGCCCAGCAGCTTCTTTGTGATGCTGGCGCTGGCGGCTTTTGTGTTCGCGATGGAATCGCCGTGGCGGCGAAGTCGTCGCACGTTTCTCTTGCTTGCGTTGACGGGCACAGCGCTAGGATGTGCGGCCAACATCCATCCCGATTTGGCGTTGCTGGGGCCAGGTTGTGTGGCGATCCTTCTGGGAACTGCGCTGGCACGGTTTGGCCCCCGGGGGGGTGCCGGACCTTTTATAGGCATGGCGGGCATCTTGACAGCCGGATTCGCGATTCCTTATGTGGCCGGCATGGTTTTTTTTGGACCGGATACCGTAATCCGTGTTTTTTCCAACGAGTTGTTTCATTCGAAGGGCGTGTATTCGGCCGGCAACGATGTGCCCGGTTTTCCGGTTATTGCGTGGAAAGTGATGCAGACAAGCATATCGAGGCTTTTCGAGCAACGCATCTGGCCTTTATGGGCTTTTGTGAGCGCGGCGGGCATCGCATGCGCCACATTGGCGCGAGGGCGAGACGCAAAGACACCGCTCTATGCCCCCCCGGTACTTGTGCTGGTTTACGCCCTACTTTACGGGATTGGAATCGGCGATTTCCCGGAACGCATGTTCCGCTTGTTTATCCCTCTCTTGCCGCTTTTTATACTCTCGATCACGACATGGCACTACCATGGCCTAGGCTGGATTGCCGGACGATACGCAACCATCCCCTTTCTCGTCTTGACGCTGCTCGCAGTCCGCTTTCTGCCTGTCGTCTCGGAGGAAACCTCGAAACTATGGCTTGCGCCAAGCGCGCATGGCATACGTCTTACCTATGACAAATTGAAAACATGGGTCAATAAAGACAACAAACTGTTGATTTTGCCGCTGGGAGCACCCCATGCGCAGTTTTTCAAGGAGGGACGCTGGGGGCTTACTCACGACATCTATTTCGGTTCCAACGCCTTGTTCTTGTCTCAGATCGAGCCTTTCCCGTTTCCGTATAACGTTCAAGCCCTCAAGAAGATCTGTGCCGATCATAAGATACGTTATGTGATCACGTTCAACAACAGGCTCTCGGAAGAACAAATTCTCGCGCGTCGCCCGGAATTCAAGAAACTCGACGAAAACAAGCCGTATACTCGTGAAGCCGAAATGGCTGTAATAAAAGAATTTCTAAAAACTTCCGGATCAAGCGTCATTGGAAATTGGGAAGGCGGCCTTCGTCAGTTGCCCCCCGCGTTTGGATCGGACGGCGGCAATCAAAGATGGATTTTCACCATGGAACAGAAGGCCGGAGGAGTCTGGCGAATGCCGGGAGACGCCAGACGTCTTACGCCGGAAGGCTCCATGTATACGGGGAAAATGGGATCGGAAAGTTTCCTCACCTTTATCGGGCGCCCGTTACCCACGGACTCCGTGGCGGTCATCCGCATTCGTTGTTCATACAAGCCGGCGGGCAATCCCCAAGCGCCGTATTCGCCCGTGGCGAACGTCAAGGCGATGTGGGCGCCTTCCCGCCCGTCCAAGCCCGGCGAATGGCCCTATTCCAATGAACGATCCGTTGTGTTCACACGAGACGACAGCGATCCCTTTGTCTTTGTCGGAATCATGAATGCCCATTCCCGCTGGAAAGGAACAGCAGGCTCCTTGACGCTGGGTATCGCGCTGCCTCCCGGATTGGGATCGGCGGAAGCGCCTGCCGACGTTGCCGTACAATTCATCGAATTTCTACAGTGATCGCGGCCATGCGACCGGAAGGCACGTTATTTCAACAGTCCACACTTGCTGAGAACGGCTTTCAACTGTTCCCCCTTGACAGGGACGTAATCTTCGGGGGCATATAACCGTAACTGAAGGTACTTTATTTCGCCATTCCATTCTTTGTGCCCGGAAAGATTGGCTGTCCACACATCCGGTTTCGACGGATCGGTCTGCTTGAGGTAAATGGCGCGGCTTTCCGCAAAGGGATGTTTCCCTTTGACAATATCCTGCGGTCGCGCCCAATACAATCGTGCCTTGGTTGTTCGAATCGGTACATCCACGCCCTTGCCCTTTTGCGCCACTACTTTGAACGTGGCGTGGAACGCCTTGACATCATCTGCCTTGACTCCAACATCCTTGTTGACCAAATCCACATGGCTCTTATTCAAAGCGATCCACATGGCTTTCTGACCCCCTGGGGTATGATTGGCGCCGGTGGCCCAGCCCAGTTTCTTGGCTTCGTTCTTGACGAAATCCCATTCCTTGACGGTCTGCAGAGCCGGCTGGGGCTTGGCGGGGGATTGGGTGTCGCTCTTGGCCGCTTTGGGGGCTTCCGGTTTCGCGGCCGGGGCCTTTTCCGGGGCTTGTTTGTTCGTGCTTTGCGCGCTGGACGCCGCCGGGGCGGCCTTTTTCACCGCGGGCGCCTTGGGTTTTGCCGATTTGGCGCTTTCCGCCGCAGGCGACGTGCACGGTGTGCACGCAGCAAGGAAAAATGCCAGCCCCACCGTGAAAATGGGTGAAAACACGTTCTTCATTCCCTTATCTCCTCGGTTATTGCGCCTTCCGAAACGGCGCGAAGACGAAACCAACTTACCACACCCGGCACGTCTCATGCAAATCGAAACTTGCCGTAAAACCCGCTTGCGCCGCGTGTTTCATCGCGGCATCCTATTTTTGAAACGTCTGGCCGCCGGTCCCGGATGACGCCTGCCCGTCGCGTTCATCCAACCCCAGATACACGGACAGTTTGTCCCAATAGGCCAGAACAATCCAGAGCAGAAACGGAAGCGTAATCGTGGCGAATCCGACCGCCGTGGGCAGGGGGGTACGGCCGGCGGAAAAACGCAACACAATCGTAAGAACGTGGAATCCGAAAAGAATCAGGATGCCGATTGCCAGCACGCGCAGCCGCCGCCACAGGCCCAGACCGCCCGTGGCGAGCACCAGCGCCACAAAAGGCGCGACATTGGTCACCAGATGGCCGACATCGTGCATCGTGGGGGCATGAGCGCCGTACCGGTAGGACAGCGCCACGTCAGTGTTCAGAATGCCTTCGCCGTCGCGGGTGATGGCCACCGACTCGATGGGTACTTTCATCGTTACCCGAATGATGGCCGCGGTCGTATGGCCCAGCGCCAGCGTATAGTGCGGCAAAACCAGCAGCCAAAGCACCAGGCAAACCGGGGCCAGTGCGATGAATTTGACGCAGAGCCAGAGGGTCGCTTTTCCGCGAAGATCGCTCATGTCCGCTTCCTCCGCACCAGCAGTTCCACCCACGCCATCCACAAGGCTACCACAAAAACGATATAAATACCCTGCCAGACGTATTCGTGCGCGAATTTGAACCGGGGGCCGCCCCCGTCCCAGGCGCCGATCACCGCGAGAAAGGCGAGCCGGAAGGCATTTACCCAATACAAAACGGGTATGCCGATCAGCAATCCGGCCAGCCGCCTCCACCACGGCGCGGGAAACGCCAGGATGGCCGCGAAAAAGATGGCCATGGACTGTATTGCGCCGCAATCGGGCACCACGATGAAGGGAAACATGAGATCCTCGCGCTGGCGCTTGTCGCGCGGCATCGAGGCGGCAGCCTGCGCTTCTTTTTCCAGCCCGGCCACGCGTTCCCGCAAAGCCAACAGCCGCCGGGCGCGATCCGATTCGTCCATATCCGTCCGGGTTTGAACGTCGGCGATTTCCTTTTGGGCGTCGGCCAGCCTGCGTTCCGGACCGGCCTTCCAGACAAATGAGACCAGGGGGCCCATTTCCTGCGATTTCATCTGCAGCAGGCGCATGCGCATATCCTCGATGCGCGCCGAACGTTCCGGTTCCGCCTGGGTCGTGTCGGCAACGGCCGCGTCGAGTTGGGCCTTGAGCTTGGCCCGTTCATGGCGCAGTTGGGCCGCCTGATATTCCCAAACTTCCCAAGCGCTGAGCGGCGACGTATTGGCGTCGGGCGGCGTCATGGCCGGTGCGTCCTCCCCGCGTTTCCACGCCGCCACCGATGCCCGGACCATTCCTTCTCGTCCCTTGAATCGTTCGACGCCTCCCACTGTGCAGGAATATCCGACGAAACGCAGCAGCCATGCCGTGCTGCGGGCTACCTGCAACAAATACCAATCATTGGCAACGCTTTGCTTTTGGGTCTCGTATCCGACCAGGAGAACAAGCACGCTTATCATGAATACGACGATGAATTTCAGCGTTTTCCCGCGGACGGCCTTTCTGCTTTGGGCCGGCGGGGAAGCGGGTTCGGCGGAAGAAGCGGGATCCGCCGGTGAATGTTCCTGGGAATCAGACATGGCTACCTCTACGAGTCAGTAAACGCATGGGTCAATCCAATGGCAGCTGGAGCATAGCAAGTCCTTCCGGGGACACGCAAGCGGATGGGGCTTTTGCGTCATCATTTACGGAATTCGGCGCATTGCCTTTTGGGGAATGGCCGCGTAAAATCGGCGGCATGGAATCCGGCGCCAAAACCATGCGGCAGGAGACGCGCGACGCGTGCGCGCTGGCCGCGCTGGCCTTTTTGATTCGCGCGGCGTTTGTATGGGGGGCGCCGCGCGCGTTGGACAGCGCCGATGCGATCCATTATATCGAGACCGCGCGTCAGTTGGCTTCGGGGGCCTTTTCGGGCATCAATCCCGGAATTCCGCCGCTCTATCCCCTGTTGGCGGCCTTGCTGCATCCGGTATTGCCCGACGGCGAAACGGCGTGCATGGCGGTCTCGTTTCTGGCCTCCATTCTGCTCGTGCCGGTCGTGTACGGGCTTGCGCGCGACCTGCACGGACCGTCCGCGGCGCGCATTGCGGGACTGACGGCCGCCCTGTGGCCGTGGCTTGTGGACTACGCCGGGCGGGTGGGTCCCGACGCCCTTGCCTGCACGCTGTGGATGGCCGCCGTCTGGGGCTTGTCGCGGGCGATTCGGCGCGGGGGAGGGGGATATATCGTGTCGGCTGCGCTGGCGTTTACCGCGTTGCACCTTGCCCGTGCCGAGGGCCTTTTGGTCTTCGTCGCTTCCCTGGTCATCGCGCCCTGTTTTCTGAAACCTTCCAATCGGGACGGATGGGCGCGTTTCGCCGCGTTTGCCGGAACCGCGATCGGGATCATTGTGTTGTGCGCGGTTGTCGCCAAGTTCACGACAGGCCATACGCTGTTCGGCGAACGCATGGCCCGTCTTTTTCAGGATTGGAGCGTGACGCCGTTCGAGGTGGCGCGGATGCGCGACTCGGCCGGCGATCCCGCCGGGGTGGTCTCGCATCATGTTCTGATTCCCTTGGCCCACACAATTGTCGCCACCTTGTTCAATGTCGTTCCGACGATGCTGGGGCCTGTGTTGATGCTTTTCATGGGCGTCGGATTATTGGCGCCGTCGAAACCGCGCGATGCGCGACTCGAGGGGTTCGTTCTTGCGTTCGCCGGCGTTCAATGGGTATTGACCCTCCCTGTGTTGTCGCCCGAACCGCGTTATCTCATGGCGCCGCTGGCCGCGCTGTCGTTATGGACGGCGCGTGGCGCCGCGGACGTTTCGGCCAACCTGCGGACACATGAGCGCGGCCGTCGGCTGGCCATGCTGCCCGTGGCCGCGATTGCGGCCACGCTTCTCCTCGGACTCGCCATGATGGCCGCCGCGGATTTCCTGAGGCCCTCGCCGGCCCGTCCGCTCGAATACAAAACAGCGGGACATTGGATGAAACAACATCTCGCGCCGGGGCTAATCTTTACGCGCAAACCGCAAATCGGCTACTACGCGGACATGCCCTCGACCGGTCCCGACGCGCAGGACACTATCGAAAAGGCCTTGGAACGCGCGCGAAACGCCGGAGCGCGGTATTTCGTTGTTGACGAACGCTACACCGCCAAGATGGCGCCGGGCCTCGCGCCGTTGCTCGATCCCGCCAATGCCCCGCCGGATCTGCAACATCTGATATCGTTCGCCCCGTTTCCGCAGGGACGTGTCGCCATTTACGAAATCAGGCGCCCCTGAGAATCAGGGTTTCGGCTCCATGGGCGGGCCGCCGTACGGCACATATTCCGGAATCACTGGACCGGGCATCGTCTGGGCCCGTTCCACCGGAACGGCCAATACCCCGTAATCCCTTGCCACAAAGCAAAAACCGCCGCCGGCCTGTTCGACAAGCGCCATCATCGCCTCGCGAATGGGCGCCTCCTTGATTGTAAACTTGACCGGACGCTGCGCATCGGACAAATTCGTGAAAAAATCGAGGCCCGATTCTTTGGAAAACAGTTGAATGATTTCCGATAGGGGCGCTTCGCCGTCGAACGAAACCGGCTTGTTCAGGCGATCGCGAAGGGGGTCGGGCAAAGGCGGGCGCGCCGGCCGGTCGCCTTGCTCCATGCCGCCAAGAAACAGTCCCGGCCGCGGCCCGCGTGGTTCGCCGGGTAGGGTAAGGCCGAGCAAGTAACGCAGGCGTGCTTCGGCGCTTGCATGCGCACCCGGATCCTTTTCCGTTGCGTCGAACGCCAGCGAGGCTTCGGTCACATCCCTGACGGCCTGTTCGCGCACCTGCATCAACGCGGCTTCTGCCTCGTGAAGCCGGGCTTCAGCCAGGCGAATATCCGGGTTTTGCATCAAGGCCGCCTCGATGCGTTCCTCCAGCCGTTCCGGAATGCGCCGGGGAGGCATCGGGCGGAACCCGCGGCCCGGCATTCCCTCGCGCGGTGGAAACATGCCCGGTTCGCCGGGACGCGGTCCTTCGGGCCGCATGCCTTCCGGCATGGGCCCCGGCCTGTCCGGCCTCATGAAGTCCGGCCCGCGTTTGTCGGACGGGGGGCCGGGATTGGCGGGAGGCTCCTGTGCATTCCCGGCCGGACCGGCCAGCGTCAGCAGTACAACACACAAACCGATGCTAAGAACGAGTGTCTTCATGGTTGCCCTCCTTCATGCGTGATTCGTTCAATGAAATCCAGAGCCACGTGTCATGTGGATCGAATGTTACGGTACGGGATGTGGGAATCAATTCGAGCGCCTGGCGGTAATAGTACAACGCGCTTGCGATGTCGCCCTCCCGCGAAAGATACGTGTTTCCGGTTTCCTTGAGCAGGCGGATTTGTTCTTCGCGGGGCGCGCCGATTACCCCGGACAGAAGCATATCCGGTTCCTCCGCCTCCGCGGCCTCGAATACGGATCGCCCGTCCGCGATGGGCGCAGGTCCGCCCGGCGCAGGCGATTCCATTTCGGGCGATCCGGGCCACAATGCCATGGTGGCGAATCCCGCCGCGTAGGCCGCGCACAAGCCCGCCGCCATCATCAATCGCCACCGGCGGCGGATACCGCGCATGGTTTCGGTCGTCTTTTCAAGCACCGCCCGCCGAAAAACCGGCGATGCCGTCGGAATTGCGGGAATTCCGGGCAATCCGGGCGCCAGCGGTTCGTCTTCGTCGAATCTGTTCTCGGCCATTTCTTCGTCTCCTGCCTTTTGTTCAACCGGTCGCCTGGCGATAAGCCGTCCGAAACGCCTGTCGTGCGCGGCTCAGCATGGACTCGACCGCTTTCGGCGTCGTGTGCCACCGCGTGGCGATTTCCACAACCGGCAGCCGCTCCTCGTATTTCGCGCGCAATACCGCCTGATACGCCGGCGGCAAACTCAACAACGTCATGGCTACACTTTCCGTCTGCTCTATCGAAGCCGAGGGCGACGGTATGCGGCCCTGCGCCTCGATTCCGGCGATCTCGGTCCATCGCCTGCGCCACCACTTGCGCCCATGATTGCGCAGCACATTGTCCGCGATGCCGATCAACCACTGGATAAAGGCGCCGCGATCCGGATCGAAACGGCGAATTCGCCGCACCGCTATCAGCCAGCAATCCTGCACGATTTCCTCGGCCTGCTGCCGGTCGCCGCGCGTGCGGTAATGGACATAGGCATACAAACGGTCGAAACTGGCTTCGTATAACGCTTTCCACGCCTGCTCGTCTCCGGCCAATACCGCTTCCCGAAGCCCGCGTTCCAGCCACCGCCGTTCGCCTGCTTCCATCCTGAATTCCTCGCGCGCCCGCGTTCACTCATCCTATTGTCGCCCCGGCCGCGAATCCTTCGCAAGACGGCATGCGCCTTTCTTGCCATAACGAAGCGCGTTGTCCTATTCTTAGTCTTGGTTGAAAAACAGAACAGGGAGCCTGTCATGCGGTTGGTCCATACGGCGGATGTACATCTCGATGCATGTTTCGCCGGCGCCGGTTTGCCGGTGCGGGTGGCAAACCGCCGCCGGCAAAGTCTTCGGGATGTCTTTCAGGCAATCGTCCGGCGCGCGGCGGAATGGCCCGCCGATGCGCTCTTGATACCGGGCGACCTTTTTGAACACGAACGTGTCACGCCGGACACCGCCGCTTTTCTCAAAGGCCTTTTCGACTCGGTGCGGCCATTGCCCGTGGTGATAGCCCCGGGCAATCACGATCCCTACATGGCCGGATCGCCCTACGTCGCCCAGTCGTGGCCCGAAAATGTCGTGATTTTCAACCGTCCGGAATGGATCGCGGTTCCGCTATGCGACGGCCGGCTCGTCGTGCATGGTTTCGCCTTTGACGGATACGAGATATCGTCGAACCCTTTCGGCGCCCTCGCGATACCCTGCGACGGCGCCGTCCATGTCGCGCTTGGACACGGTACCGAACGCGCCCATCAACCTCCCGACGGCAAATCCTATGCGCCGTTCGACGCGGAAACCGCTTTCGCGCCGGGCTTGGCTTATTTCGCGCTGGGCCATTTTCACCGCCTGACCGAGATTCCCGTGGCGGCTGGACGCTGGCGCATGATGTATTCCGGCGCGCCCGAAGGACATGGCTTCGACGAATCCGGCGAGCATGTCTTTCTGGAAATTGAAATCGAGGGGGAGGACCTTCGGGTCGTGCCCAAGACCTCCGGCCGCGTGTGCTATGCGGTTCACGATCTCGATGTGACACCGCTCGCCTCGACGCAGGATCTGGTCGCCGCCTTGCGGAAAATGGCGACGGCCTACTCCGCACCGCCAATCTTGCGCGTGACGCTCAAGGGCCTGTGCGATGCCTCATTGGTCGGCGATTTACAGGCCGTCAGGGATGCGCTGGCAAACGATTTTGAATATCTCTTGCTGGAAGACGAGACCCTTCCCGCCGAAGATTTTGATGAATTATCGCGCGATCCGACGAGTTTGGGCGCGTTTGTGCAACGGCTGAACGACGAGATACGCGACGCGCCCGATCCGGATCGCCGGCGCATGCTCATGCGCGCGCGTGCCGTGGGAGTGGCCGCGCACCGGGGCCATGCGCTGGACATTGCCGGACTGCGAGGGGGGGAGGATCGCCCGTGAGGATTCGAACCATTTCCATAGACGGATACGGACGTTTCCACAACCGGACCTTTGATCTTGCCCCAGGGCTTCAAATCATTTATGGGCCAAACGAGCAGGGTAAATCCACGTTGCGCGCATTCATCGCCGACATGCTGTACGGCCAAAAACGGAGTCCCTCGCAGCGTCTTTATCATGAGGACAACGAATTGCGCTGCCCGTGGGATTCGCCCGATTCCTACGGCGGACGCCTGATCTACGTATTGGACAACAACCGGTCGTTTGAAGTCTTTCGCCGGTTTGACCGGAAAAACGAAACCGTACAGATCTTTGACCGTACCCACGGCTGCGACATCACCATGCAGTTTCCGCAACTGCGGAACCGGGAACCCCAGTTCGCGCTTGAACATTTGGGGTTGTCGAAGGAGGTGTTTCTGGGCGCCGCGACCATTTCGCATCTGACGCTTGAAGAACTCGGCGGTGACGAAGTAATACCTTCCATTCGCGAGAAATTGCTGGCCCTCGCCGATTCCGGGGATGAATATGGATCAGCCGAGGCCACGCTCAAGCGACTCCAAGAACGCATGGTGTCCATCGGAACCGCCACAGCGCGAACGAAACCGTTGCAGGCCGCCAAGGCGCGACTGGCCGAATTGCGCCAGGAAATGGAGGAGACCGAACGCGTTCGCGGCGAAGTGTCCGACATGACCAAACGCCGTCTTGAACTTCGCAGTCGTGCCGAATCCCTGCGCGCGCAGCGGGATACGAACGAACAAGACCGGCAACTTCTGGAACGCGCCCGGCGCGCCGAACGCCTGCGGCAGGCCGAACGGCTGCAACGTCAGATTGACGAGGCCACGCGGCAATGCTTCGAGTTGAGTGGTGTGCGCGACTTTCCCTTGGACCGTACCCCCGAAATCCAGCGTGCGTACAATGTGGCCCAGACCGCCCGATCGCAGCTTGACCGGACCGTGGCGGGGCAGCAGGCGCTGGCCGCGCAATTGGAGGAGGAGCGCCGTCGGCTGGGCGAGGGGAATACCGGCGACTTTCAGGATATTCCCGAAACATACGACGAACGCCTGGCCGAATTGAGTTCGTTCCTGAAGCGGATGTCGGATCGCATGGAGGATTTGGAAACCGCGCGGGCAAACGCCGAAGACCGACGCCGGATCATCGAAAAGGAACTCGAAAACCTGCCCGATTTCAGTGAGGCCGGCGAGGAAGCCGATATATGGCTCAACCAGTTGATTCAAACCTTCCGTTCCGCTGTGCAAATCCGGAGCGAGGAACGGGAGAAACAGGCGGCCCTGCACAAGCAAATCGCCATGCTCGACCAATCGGTGAAAGAGGGTGGACGGTGGTTTGCCCATGTGCCCGATTTCGCGGCGGACGCCCGTGAATACGAGGTGCGAATCCGCCTTCGCGACGAACAGGCGGCCCAACTCGCCGCCGAGGCCGAACGACTCCAGGCGGAAATCGAGGAACACCGCGGGCGTGTTCCCGATTTCATGTGGCTTTCCCTGTTGACGGTGGCCATTCTGGCCGGCCTGATCGCCACGGCCATCGTGCTGGGTAATTCCGGCATCTTTGTGGCCGCCGTGACGGCGGGATTGGCCGTTTTCTACTTCCTGGGCAACTTCCTGTATGCCCGGGCGCGCGTCAAGATGCTTGCGCGCCGGATTGAAGAAAACGGGGCGCGCATGCGGTCGGTTCAGGAGGGAGACGATGAATTATGCCGCCGTCTCGAGCAACTTATCGTAGACGCCGGATGCGAGACAATCCGCGAACTGGAAGGCAAATTCGACACCTATCGGGAGGATCTTTTAAAACGCGATTCCCTGCGGGAAGCCGCGGAAAAACAGGATCGCAAAACGGCCGAGGCCGAACAACGCGTAACGGACCTATTCCAAAACTATGTGCGCACGTTTGCGTCCCTAGGCGAAACGCCTTCCGCCGAAGAGGATATCGAACCGGCGGCGCTCCGAGCCCTCGAGCGCTTCCGGGCCTATCGTGATGCCCGGCGGCGTCTGCATGATGTGCGCGATCTTCTGCGGCGCCACGATGCCGAACTCGAACGTTTGCACAAAGATCGCAATGCCGCACGCGATGAGGAACGCGCGCTGGCGCTTGAAGCCCGCCGTCTCATGCGTGAAAACGGCTATCCGGAAGAAAGCCGGCAGGACAACGTCTCGCTCGCGCTACGTTCCTACCGGATCCGCATGGCGCAGGTGCGAGGCAAGCGTGGCGCGATTGCGCTGCTTGAAAAACAGGCGGCCGACTTGGCCGCGCGGCACGATCAGGAACAGGCCGATTGTGCCAAACACGAGGAGGCCCTTGCCCGCTTGCTCGAAGCCGGAGGCTGCGCTTGTTTCGATGATTGGCTGCGATGCGCGGAAGACGCGCGAAAATATCAGGAACTACGCAAGAGCATGGCGTTGTTACAGGAACAACTCGGCAGTTTGCTGGAAGGCGGCTCCCTCGAAAACCTTCGCGCCGCCGTCGAGGCCGATGGCCCCCCGCCGCCCATGCCGCCGTTCACGGCGGAGTCGCTTGCGTCCGACAGGCAGAATATCGAGGCGGAATTGGACGCTGTCGAAAAGGAATCCCATGCGCTGGAAATCCGGCTTGCCGAGCGCACCGCCGCCCTCAGGCCAGTCAGTGAAATCGAAGAGGAGCGGGCCGAAATTGAAAACCGTGTGCGCGCGCTTGAGTGGGAACTCGAAGCCGCGAGCCACGCCATGGCCGTTATCGAGGAAATTGCCCGCGACAAGCATGCCCGCATGGCCCCGCGCTTGGCCGCCATTGCGGGATCCTTTTTGCGCGAAATCACCTGTGGCGCCTACGACGAAATCTTCGTCAGCCGGGAACTGCGAATCAGCGTCCGCATCCCGCATACCCGGCAGATTGTGGA
Source organism: Candidatus Hydrogenedentota bacterium (assembly GCA_035450225.1). Lineage (NCBI taxonomy): Bacteria > Pseudomonadati > Candidatus Hydrogenedentota > Candidatus Hydrogenedentota bacterium. The sequence continues at coordinate 11,190 of DAOTMJ010000037.1, read as the reverse complement.
AGACCCCGAGCGCCGGCTCAGCAAGGGGACCGTTGACCAGATTTATTTGGCATTGCGGCTGGCGATGGTCCAGTGCCTCGGCGAACTGGATGAGAGCATTCCGATGCTGCTCGACGATCCTTTCGCCAATTACGACGACACGCGGCTCGATCAGGCGCTGCGACTTCTGGCGCGTCTCGCGGAAAAAAACCAGATCATCCTTTTCACCTGCCGGGAAGACGTCCTCCAGGCCGCGCGAGGGGTCAATGCGCCGGTGTTGAACCTGCAAGCGGAAATCGAATGATATATTCCAGTCGTTCCAAGTACGAACTTTTGGGAAGGGCCATGTCGTATGTCTAAAAAATTCATTCTTGCATTGGACCAAGGCACGACCAGTTCGCGGAGCATCGTGTTCGACGAGGCCGGAGGCATTGTCGCCGCCGCGTCCGAACCCTTTGAGCAAATCTACCCAAGACCCGGCTGGGTCGAGCACGATCCCGAAGCCATCTGGCGGACCCAGCGGGACACCGCCGCGGCCGCCATGGCCAAGGCCGGCCTACGGCCGTCCGATGTCGCCGCCATTGGAATCACCAACCAACGGGAAACGACCGTTGCGTGGGATCGCGCTACCGGCAGGCCCCTCTGCAATGCCATCGTTTGGCAATGCCGACGCACGGCCGCGGTCTGCGATGAACTCAAGGCCGCAGGCCTTTCCGAGGATGTGCGCGCGCGGACCGGGCTGGTCATTGACGCCTATTTTTCCGGCACGAAAATGAAATGGATTCTGGACCATGTCCCCGCCGCGCGGGAAAAGGCGGTGCGCGGCGAACTCTGCTTCGGCACCATGGACAGTTGGCTTTTATATAAACTGACGGGCATTCACGCCACCGATTACTCCAACGCGTCAAGGACAATGATCTTCAACATCCATAACCTGGATTGGGACGAAACGATTTTGGCCCGGCTGGGAATCCCGCGCGAAACTTTGCCCAGCGTCATGCCATCCAGCGGTGTCATGGGTTCGACTTCGCTGTTTGGAGGAGAAATTCCCGTGGCTGCCTTGTGTGGGGATCAGCAGAGCGCCCTTTTCGGCCAGACTGCTTTCGCACCCTATGAATCGAAAAACACCTATGGCACCGGCTGTTTTCTCCTGATGAACACGGGGACGGTTCCCGTTGATTCGCGCCACGGTCTTCTTACCACCATTGCCTGGGGAGTGGACGGCAAAGTCGAATATGCCTTGGAAGGCAGCGTTTTTATCGGCGGAGCTGTCATACAATGGCTGCGCGACGAACTCGGTCTCATCGCCAGCGCCGCCGAAAGCGAAACCGTCGCCGCCCAGGTTCCGGACACCGGCGGTGTTTATCTGGTTCCGGCTTTTGTCGGTCTCGGCGCGCCCTATTGGGATATGCACGCACGCGGTCTTGTCGCCGGGCTGACCCGCGGTTCGAATCGGGCCCATATCGTCCGCGCCGCACTCGAATCCATTGCATTCCAGTCCGCCGATGTCATTGCAAGCATGGAAGCCGACACATCCACGCGAATGCCCAGACTGCGCGTGGACGGTGGCGCCTCCGCCAACAATCTTCTCATGCAGCGCCAAGCCGATTTCCTCGGCATCCCGGTCGTCCGTGGGCAAGTCATTGAGACCACGGCGCTTGGTGCGGCTTTCCTGGCGGGACTCGCCGTCGGATTTTGGCCGGATCAAAAAGCGCTGGCCGGTATTTGGCGGGAAGATCGCACCTTTTTACCCCAAATCAGCGATGCGGAACGAGTGGCAGAAATGCAAAAATGGCAAGAAGCAATCAAACGCGTAAGACTTTGAAATTCAATATGTTGTAATTTTTTTTCGCCGGATTGTTTGCGTTTTCCGGGACCTCGTGGTACAATTGGGTTGGTCAGCGCCACATGTGGCGTTTCTCCTTCCGCGGAGGCCTCGGACGCCAGTCCCGGGCCTCTAAAATAACTCGCGGTTGGAAACGACGGCGAGTGAAGATACAGGGCCGTAACTCCGGTTGCGGCCCGCCTTGTTTATCCGGGTAGACGTATCCAAGTTTTTCCAAAATCCCCGCTTGCGGCTGCATGCTTAGGGTTTGGAATTTGGGGTATGGGGTATGGGTTGTAAAGTTTGAGATTTTGCTTTCACCTACCCCCCCTTCACCTTTCACCCTTTGATCTCTGTCGTGAAATTGATTTGCACTTGGACAATATGGTACTATTTCACCCTGTGGCGTGAGTTGGCGGTCAATCCCGCTTGGGCGCGCGCTTGAAAACATCGGGTCGAAACGGGCGAAAACAAGGTTTTCGTCGTAATAGTATTTTATAATGGAGGGGAGGTTAGATCGCGTGACAAAGGTTCGTGTTAAGCCGGATGAACCCTTCGAGAAGGCGCTTCGCCGTTTCAAGAAGAAGTGCAACAAAGAGGGCATCATGCAGCGCATCAAGGAAACCAAGCATTACGAAAAGCCGAGCGAAAAGCGGCGGCGCAAGCTGGCAAAAGCCATCGCGCGCAATGCCTCGGCCGCTTCGGAAATGTAATTGCCCGCAAGGGATTTCACACTCCGGCAGGACATGTCCCCGTGTCCTGCCTTTTCTCTGTGTTCCGATTCGATTTGGGGGGCTCGTTTCGATATCCTAACGCGGCTTAGCCGAAATTCCTCAATCAAGGATATGATTTCTTTGTCCGCAACTTCTGTGTACCATGCACAGAAGTTGCGGACAAAGAAACAAGAGCAGGAGGAATCGTCGCCATGAATATTTTACTCGGTGTGGATGTCGGAACCAGCGGCACAAAGGCGCTGGCCGTGAACGAGTCCGGGGCCGTCAAGGCTTCGGTGCTGGCCGAGTATCCGCTGCACAGTCCGAAACCGGGCTGGGCCGAACAGGATCCGGCCGATTGGAAACGCGCCGCCTTCGAGGCGCTCGCCCGACTCGCCCATGCGCTGGGTCCCGAAGCGAAAGACGTCAAGGGCATCGGCTTGACCGGCCAGATGCACGGATCGGTCTTTTTGGATGCGAACAACGATGTGTTGCGCCCCGCCATTCTCTGGTGCGACCAACGCACGGCGAAGCAATGCGATGACATCACCGCGAAAGTGGGCGCGGATCGCTTGATTCAGATGGTCTGCAATCCGGCATTGACGGGTTTTACCGCGCCGAAAATCCTCTGGCTTCGTGACAATGAACCGGCCGTCTACGAGAAAGTTTGTAAAATTCTCCTGCCGAAGGATTACATCCGCCTGGAGTTGACCGGTGAATTTGCGACGGATGTGGCGGATGCGTCCGGCACGCTCCTGTTCGATGTCCGGAACCGGACATGGCATCGCGAATTGATGTCCCTGCTCGACATACCCGCCGATTTCATGCCGCGCGCCTTTGAAGGCCCGGAGATCACCGGCGCATTGAAACCGGATGTCGCATCGGCGACCGGTCTGCCTCCGGGCATTCCCGTTATCGCGGGCGGCGGCGATCAGGCGGCCGGTGGTGTCGGCTGCGGCATTGTCCGAAGCGGCGTCATTTCCTCGACGGTCGGCACGAGCGGCGTCGTGTTCGCCTTTGCGGACGAGATTAGCCTTGATCCGCAGGGGCGCGTGCATACCTTCTGCCATTCTGTACCGGGCAAGTGGCACGTCATGGGCGTGATGCTGAGCGCGGGCGGATCGCTGCGCTGGTTCCGCGATGCCCTTTGCCAAAGCGAAAAGGCCGTCGCGGCGGAAACCGGCGCCGATCCCTACGAATACATCGCCGGGGCGGCGGCGCGCGTGCCCGCCGGGGCCGAGGGGCTGACGTTCCTGCCGTATCTGACAGGGGAGCGGACCCCGCACAAGGATCCGTACGCAAGGGGGGCGTTTATCGGCCTTTCGCTGCGCCATACCCGTGCCCACATGGCCCGCGCGGTGCTTGAAGGCGTCGCGTTCGGCATGCGGGACAGTCTCGAAATCATCCGGGAAATGGGTGTGCCCATCGAAGAAGTGCGCGCTTCCGGCGGCGGCGCGCGAAGCGCGCTTTGGAGGCAAATCCAAGCCGATATCAACAACGTGCCGCTTGTGCGCATCAACGTGGACGAAGGGCCGGCCTACGGGGCCGCGTTGCTGGCCATGGCCGGAACCGGATTGTGTTCCAGCGTCGAGGAAGCGTGCGACGCCACGATCCGCGTGGTGGACATCTGCGAACCTGACGCGGAGCGTGCGCGGTTCTATGAGCGGTGCTTCAAGGAATACCAGGCCGCATACACGGCGCTTGCGCCGGGATTCCGCCGTGCAGCCGAAATCGGTTGAGAATGCGCGCACGAGCGCGTTGTTTGAGGATATCGTCGGCCCGGAATTCGAGGGGTTACGTCTCGATGTCTATCTTGCAGCGGCGATCGAAGACGCATCCCGATCGTTCCTGCAAAAATTGATCAAGGAGGGACGCGTTACGGTCAACGACGCACCGGCCGTGCGCGCCAGCAAAACCGTTTCCGCCGGTGACGCCGTCGTGGTGGAATTGCCTCCTCCGCCCGAAGAGCGGCCTGTCGCCGAAGACATTCCGTTGGTCGTCGTTTACGAAGACGACGACCTAATCGTCATTGACAAGCCCTCGGGCATGGTTGTGCATCCCGCGCCGGGCCATTCCGCCGGAACCCTCGTCAACGCGCTCATGTTTCACTGCCCTGAAATGGCCGCCGCCGGAGGCGATCCGTACCGCCCCGGCATCGTCCACCGGATCGATCGCCATACTTCCGGGCTGCTGGTCGTGGCCAAGTCATCCGCCGCTTTTCGGGGGCTTGGGAAACAGGTCCGCGAACACGCATTCGACCGGCGCTATCTCGCAATCGTCCGCGGCGAGTTCAAGGAGGATCGCGGGCGCATCAACGTGCCCGTCGGGCGGAGTCTCAGCGATCCGGGGCGCATGTCCGTGACCGGCGTGCGGGGCCGCGAGGCGATTACACGGTTTGAAACCCTTGAACGTTTCCATGTCGCGTCGCTTGTCGGACTCGTTCTTGAAACCGGCCGAACCCATCAGATCCGCGTCCATTTGCGCTATGCCGGGCGGCCCGTCCTTGGCGATCCGGTCTACGGCGTCACCGATTTCGGCAAGTGGCCGGTTTCCCAACAAGTAAAAAATGCGCTTGCCGGTCTCGACGGGCAGGCGCTTCATGCCGAACGGCTCGGTTTCGAGCACCCCGTTACCCATGAAAGGCTGTGTTTTTCCGTGCCGCCGCCCCCGGATTTTCAGGCGGCGCTCGACGCCCTGCGCAAGGAATATTCGGCGCCGCCGTCATAAACCGTCGCCTGTCCCTTCCGAATAGCCGCTTGCCAAAATCAAGGTGAATATTCCCCGTGGCGCCGCGTCTATACTCATGACATAAGGAGCCTCCGATGGGCGTGTTGCTCGACAGGGCGTTGGTGTATCATGGTTCCATGGCCGATTTGCCGGGAACTGCAAGTGTTGGAATGGGTTGCGCGCCGGATGGCGTTCTGGTAGCCCATGCGCGCCAGGGTGACGACGCGGCGTTCGAGGAACTGGTGCGAAGGCATCGGAACGATGTCTACCGGCTGGTGTGTCGCTTCCTACACGACCGTGAAGAGGCATGGGACGTTTCACAGGAAGTGTTTATCAAGGCATATCGCGCGCTGTGGCGTTTTCGTGGGGAGGCACAGTTCAAGACATGGATCATGCACATCGCCGCCAACCAATGCCGCGACCACCTACGAAGACGCCGTGCGCCGTTCGTACCGCTGGACGAAGGTATCCGGTTTGAACGCGCGGCTTCGGCGGGCGAGCCCGACCACGCCGCAGAGGCGCGTGAACTCGGCTTGGCCATCGAACGGGCGCTTGAAACGCTCCCGCACAAGCATCGGCTCGCGTTCGTGTTGCGCGAATACGAGGGAATGAGTTACGAGGAAATGGCCCGCGCGATGCGTTGCCGGATCGGCACGGTCATGAGCCGGCTGCATCACGCGCGGCGCAAATTGCAAGACAAGCTCGCCGAGGCGGGCTTCAGCGAGGATTCGAACCATGGCTGAATGTCGTTGGATGCGAAATGTGGAACGCTGGGTGGACGGGGAAGCGTCCAATCCGGTCGAGGTTGCCACACATCTGGCCTCCTGTCCGGTGTGCCGGGCGCATGAGCGCCGGTTGCGGATGCTCCGGAACGGCGTTGCGGCCGTCGCACAGGCGGAAACCATCGGCGATACGCGCTTTTCAGCCTTCATGGAAGGCATCCGCGAGCGGCGTGACCGGCGTCCGCGCTGGAACTGGGCATGGAAACTGCTCCCCGTGGCCGCAGCCATCCTGATCGTTCTCGGCGGCTCGGTGTATACCTACGAGAGACTGACCATGCCCGGGCCGCCGGTCGTCGAATCGGCTTCGACGGAAATTGAAGAGGCTGCGGTGACCACCTATGCCTCGAACAGCGGCGTGACCACCGTCTGGGTGGTTTCGCGGGACAACGATGTATGGTAGCGGCCCTGCTGGTTCTATGCGCGCTGAGCGCGCCACCCGCAATGCCCTCGACGGGCCCTCCGCCCGTCAGAGTGGACGTCGTGGCGATACACGCGCTCGACGAACCCCGCTCCGGCAAACTGTATGAAGGCGGACTCGAAAGCGTAAAGGCCGCTCTCGAGGATTTGCCCTACAACACCTATCGCCGTCTCGATGCGGCGAATATCCAGGCGCCTTTCAACGAGGATACGATCGTTCCCCTGACGGATCGGCACAGGCTGTACCTGCGGCCCCTCTCGAAAGAACCGCACGACCAAGTGCGCCTGAATGTCCGCCTGCACATGACGCGAAAACCGGAAACCGGCGGCGTTTCCGTGAATGCGATCAATACGACTGTCATTGCCGGGGCGGGACGCCAGGTGAAATTGCGCGGGGTCAAACTCGATCAGGGCGAATTGATTGTCGTCATTACAATACGAAAGTGATGAGCCTATGAAAATCATCGTATCGGGCGCGTCGGGGCTGATAGGGACCGCTCTGGTAGCAGATCAGATGGCCGCCGGTCATGAGGTGGTGCGGCTGGTGCGGGCGCATCGTCCGGAAACGTCTGGCGTCGCATGTTGGAACCCCGAAGCGGGAGAATTGGATCCGTGCATTCTCGACAAGGCCGATGCGATGGTGCATCTTTCCGGTGAGAATATCGCGCAGGGACGCTGGTCCGCCGCACGCAAAGCGCGCATCCGCGACAGCCGCGTCAAGTCAACGGAATGCGTGGTCCAGGCCCTGTTGCACGCGGCCAATCCGCCCAAGACGTTTCTGTGCGCCTCGGCCATCGGCTTTTACGGCAGCCGGGGTGACGAACGGCTGACCGAAACGAGCGGACCGGGGACGGGTTTCCTCGCCGAGGTATGCCAGGCTTGGGAAACCGCAACGCACCCTGCTTCCGATCGAGGCATCCGCGTCGTCAATCTGCGTTTCGGCATGGTATTGAGCGGCGCGGGCGGCGCATTGCGGGCGATGCTGCCCGCGTTCAGGCTGGGAATGGGCGGCATCGTTGGAAACGGCCGCCAATACATGAGCTGGATCGCCATAGATGATCTGGTCGCTGCGATTCGATTGCTCCTTCACAATGAGTCGCTTTCCGGACCCGTCAATATTGTGTCGCCGCATCCTGTTGCCAATTCAGCATTTACAAAAACTCTTGGCCGCATTCTTCACCGTCCCGCTATTATTCCTGTCCCGGCGTTTGCCATCCGGCTTGCCTTGGGTGAAATGGCCGATGCGCTTTTGCTGTCCAGCCAGCGCGTTGAACCCGCCCGTCTCTTGGGTGCGGGTTTTGCGTTTCAATATCCCGACCTTGAAGCGGCATTGAAACAGTGCCTTGCCTGAGAGCGTGTACGGAATGTCCATCGGGAGCTGAACGTAGGACAGACTGTCCAGTCTGTCATTCCCGAAAACGGAAATCTTACAAGGACCGACAGGCTGGACAGTCTGTCCTACGCCCTTTTCGTACACGCTCCGAGGCGCATGGAAAGGCCTTTTCTTTTCAGACATTCATAAGGTCTTGAGTTTGGTTGGCCGGGAAATTAAACGGGATAAAAGCGGGGTGCTATAATGACGGGACAAATGGAAAAGGCAAACGTGTGGGCACACGCGGCGCGTGTGGTGTTTTTCACGGAAGCGGTCCGGATGCGGATGACCTTATGGGTATCCGGCAAGGAGAAAGTGTATGCGCGTATTGGTGACGGGCGGAGCCGGTTACCTGGGTTCGTCGCTGGTTCCGTTGTTGCTCGGCCATGGGCATTCCGTTCGTGTGTTCGACCGGTTTTGCTTCGGGGAGGATTCGCTGGGGGCCGTCAAGGATCACCCGGCATGCGAGATCGTGCGCGGCGATATCCGGCGGCTTCAGGAGGCGCCCGGCTTGCTGGACGGAATCGAGGCCATTGTCCATTTGGCGAGTCTTTCAAACGATCCGTCCTGCGATCTCGATCACGACATGACCCACGATGTCAATGTCGAAAGCACGCGCGAACTGGCCAAGAAAGCCGTGCAGCAGGGGGTGCGGCGTTTTGTGTTCGCTTCGTCGTGCAACGTCTATGGAAAAGGCGTGTTCGACGTGCTCGACGAGGAAAGCCCGCCGAATCCCGTGTCGGCGTTCGGGGCCAGCAAACTCGAAGGCGAACGCATCGTGTTGGGCATGAAAAGCGCATTCTTCGAGCCGGTCGTGGCGCGCACGGCGACGATGTTCGGCTGTTCTCCGCGGATGCGTTTCGACGTGGCGGTCAATCACATGGTGGCGACGGCCTTGCGTACGGGCGGGATCAAGGTGCTTGGGGGCGGTGGACAATGGCGGCCGTTCATCCATGTGCGCGATGCCGCGCGTGCCGTGATCCTGCTTCTTGAAGCCTCCGGCGATGACGTTTCGGGGCAGATTTTCAACGTGGGCGCCGATGCGCTCAATTGCCGGATCCTCGATCTGGCCCGGCAGGTCGCGGAAGCCATCGGCTCCGTCGAGATTGAAGTGGCGAAAGATGACGATGATCTTCGTACGTACCGCGTGCGGTTTGGCAAAATCCGCGACGTCGTAGGATTCCATTCGGAATACAGCATTGGGGATGGCATCGGTGAATTGCGCAAGGCGATCGAGGGGGCCTCGGATGACCCGTTTGCCGAGGCATACTCAAACGTGCGCCGGATGAAAAAATTGCTGGCGACGCCCGTGGATGAAGGCGGCGAACCGATTGCGGCGCGGTTCGTCAGCGTGTTGCGGCCCTGCCTGGGCGGAGAAGAAGAGGCCGCCGTTCTCGAAGCGCTGCGCAGTGGATGGCTGACCTCCGGGCCGCAGGTTCAGGCTTTCGAGAAAGCCTTCGCGGAAACGGTGGCCGCGCCGCACGCGATAGCCGTTTCGTCGTGTACCGCGGCGCTGCACCTGTGTTTGGTTGCCTTGGGCGTGCAACCGGGCGACGAGGTGATTACATCGCCGTTGACGTGGGCCTCGACGGGCAACACGATTCTTAACATGGGCGCGAAGGTTGTGTTCGCGGATGTCCGCCCCGGGTCGTTGAATATCAATCCGGACGCCGTGGAACGCGCGATTACCCCGCGTACCCGCGTGATTATGCCCGTGGACATGGCGGGACTTCCGTGTGATCTCGACGCGATTCATGCGATTGGCCGCAGGCACGGGATTCCGGTCGTCGAGGATGCGGCCCACGCGCTGGGCGCGGCGTACAAGGGAACGCCCATCGGCGCATACAGCGAATACACCTGTTTCAGTTTCTACGCGATCAAGAACATCACGACCATGGAAGGCGGCGCCATCACCGTCAAGGATGCGAACATGGCCGCACGGCTGCGCATGCTGGCCGCGAACGGCATGGCGGATACCGCTTGGGAACGTTATGGTCGCAGCGCCGTCGCGCATCCTTCCGAGGTCGTCGAACCCGGCTACAAGTACCTGCTGGGAAACGTCGGCGCGGCGATGGGCGTCGAACAACTCAAGAAATTCGCCCAGTTCAAGGCGGCGCGGCGGCGGCTTGCCCACATGTACCGCACCGCTTTGGAAGGCGTTGACGAAATCCGGCTGCCGGAAACGTCCGACGAGTCGGATCACGCCTGGCATTTGTTCATCATCCGGTTCAGGCTCGATCGCCTGATAAAGACGCGCGACGAACTCGCCGCGGCGCTGCGGCGCGAAAACATCGGCACCGCGATCAATTTCTTCGGGCTGCACCTGCACCGTTACTATCGCGAAGCGCTCGGCATGCGCCCCGAAGATTTACCCGAAGCGACGGCGGCCTCGTACGAGGTGTTGTCGCTGCCGTTGCATCCGGGGATGACCGACAAGAACGTGCATGAAGTGGTCGAGGCCCTCAAAAAAGTGCTTGCGCACGCGCGCAAGACGGGGTAATGCGATGTTCGCGGGCAAAAAAGTGGTGGTTGTCATGCCGGCCTACAACGCCGCGGCCACGCTCCGCCGGACCTATGAGGAGGTGATGGCGCAGGGGGTCGTGGACGAGGTGGTGTTGGTGGATGATGCCAGCAAGGACGACACGGTGGCGATTGCGCAGACGCTGCCCCGGACGACCGTGCTGGCTCATCCGAAGAATCGCGGATACGGCGGCAACCAGAAATCCTGCTACAAACTGGCCCTCGAACTTGGCGCGGACATTGTCATCATGGTCCATCCCGATTACCAGTACACGCCGCAATTGATCCCCGCGATGGCCTGTCTGGTTGGAAACGGGCTGTATCCCTGCGTGCTCGGTTCGCGGATTTTGGGCGGGCACGCGCTGCAAGGAGGGATGCCCGTCTGGAAATACATCGCCAACCGGGCGTTGACGTTCGTGGAAAATGTGCTCTTAGGCGCGAAACTCAGCGAATATCACACGGGCTATCGCGCCTTTTCCCGCGAACTCCTCGAAAATCTGGATTTAAGCTGGAACTCGGACGATTTTGTGTTCGACAATCAGATGATTGCGCAAATTTTGTGGGCTGGATACGCCATCGGCGAGGTGACATGTCCTACGAAATACTTTGCGGAGGCATCGTCCATCAATCTGCGGCGCAGTATCGCCTACGGGATCGGTTGCCTGAAAACGGCGGTAACGTTTCGGCTTGCGAAAATGGGGATCATTTCCTCGAAATTGTTTCCATCCTCCGGGATTCGGCCGACGTGACGCACCCTCTTGAAAACCGAAACCGCTTCCAGGATTTTTTCGAGAACGAGGGACCCCGATCCCCGGCTAAGAAAAATCCCGTTGGCGGGATCTTGTTGGCTTCATT
>DAOTMJ010000036.1 GCA_035450225.1 Candidatus Hydrogenedentota bacterium | reverse complement strand
AATTCTGGTCTTGGCATGACGCCACGCCATAAACGCCCCGTTGCCGGGAAAGAGAGTTCCATGGCCACCCTCCGAGAAGCGATCGAACGTCAGGAATTTGAGCGGCTCAGTCCGTTCGCCGCGCGCGCGGCGGAATCACGCGGTCGCGCAATGCCCGAAGAAGAGCACGACTACCGCACCGCCTTTCAACGGGATCGCGACCGCATCCTGCACTCGAAGGCCTTTCGGCGGCTCAAGCGCAAGACGCAGGTCTTTCTTGCGCCGGAAGGCGACCATTACCGCACGCGGCTGACGCATACGCTCGAAGCGGCCCAGATTGCCCGGACCGCCGCGCGCGCGCTGGCGCTCAACGAGGATCTCACGGAAGCCATCGCGTTCGGTCATGACCTTGGCCACACGCCCTTCGGCCATGCCGGCGAGGCAGCGCTCAACGAGGTGTATCCCCCGGGTTTCCGCCATGCCGAACAAAGTCTTCGCGTCGTCGAGAAACTCGAGCCGGGACGGCACGGCCCGGGCCTCAACCTGACCTTCGAGGTTCGCGACGGCATTCTGAACCATTCGAAGGGCAGGCATCTCCTGCAGGGCACACGCGGTTCGCACGCCGTCACCCGGGAAGGGGAATTGTTCAGCGTGTGCGACGCGATCGCCTATGTCAACCACGACATAGACGACGCCATTCGCGCCGGCATCATCACCTTGGAGGATTTGCCGAAAACCGCCATCAATGTGCTGGGCACGACCACCTCCGCCCGTATAGACGCGATGGTCACCGCCCTCATCAACGGCAGCCGGGACGGAACCATCGGCATGACCGCCGAAATACTCGATGCGACAAACGAGTTGCGCGCATTCATGTATGCGCAAGTTTACCCGTGCATGGCCATCACCCACGAGATTGACAAAGGCAAGAAACTCCTGCGCGAACTGTACGCCTATTTGCTGGAAAATCCGACGGAAGACAGCGCCGCAGGCGACCCCGGCGAACCGCTTGATCGCCGCACCGTGGACTTTCTCGCCGGCATGACCGATCAATACGCCCTGCACCTCTACCAGGACATTTTTTTCCCCCAAGGCTGGCGTGCATGAAGAAGACAAGGAGATGTTTTGGTTTGAGGGTGTTTCCCTTATTCCCATTCTCTTCTTATCTTCACTTCTCGCCGATTTCAAGAGATAACAAGGAATCAGCGCCCTTACTTGGTGCGTGTATGGAGGCAATTTCATGAATTCGTTTTACAGAAAAGCATTGTCCGGCGTTGCAACTGTGTTGGCGATCGCCGGGGGACTGGCCGCATGGGGGGAAAGTTATTCGCTGAAGGTTTTTCCGCCGGAGCATAAACGGATGGTGGACGAAGAAACGGGAGCCACGTTGACGTTTCTGACATCCGATCCGGCGGCGGACACGAATTTTTACTTTCATGAGCGTTCCTGGTCAACGGACAGTTCCATCATTTATTTTTATTCGGCGCGCCGGGAAGGGGGATTGATGGGGTATCTGACCCGGACCGGCGAACTGATCCGGTTCGAGACGCCCAAAGGACCGGTCGGCTCCGCAACGGCGTCGCTCAGCCGCAACAGTGTTTACGTCCTTCGCGGCAAAGAGGTGCTTGAATTCGCTCCATCCGTCGAAATCGCCCGGAATCCGGCGAAGAAGCGGTCGCGCGTGATGGTTGTGGAGCGATCGATCGCAACGCTGACGGGTTGTTCGCCACATACCGCGCTTAACGAAAGTTGCGACGGCAAGCATCTGGCGGTCGGCGTCAGCCGTTTCGACGACGACGATGCTCCGGGCATCGTCACCATCCAAGTCGAGACCGGTGAGGTGAAAACCCTATGCCGTTTTCCGAAAGAGCCCGGTTACGGGGGCCATGTGCAATGGAGCCGGACCAATCCAAACCTGCTGAGTTTCGCGGGCCGAATTGAACGGTTGAACATCGTGGACATCCGCGACGGCAGCATCCGCATGCCGTACAAGGCGATTCCGGACGAATTGGTGACGCATGAATCGTGGTGGGTGAACGATCAGATGATGTTTTGCGGCGGCGTGCATCCAAAACCGATCGAAGATTCGCACGTGAAACTGCTCGATATCGCAACGGGCGAGGTGCGCATTGTCGGCGAGGGCGCCTGGTGGCCCCAGGCAACGCCGGAGCAGGTCGCCAAACGGAACTGGTGGCACGCGAGCGGCAGTGTGGACGGCGCATGGGTCGCCGCCGACAATTGGCACGGCGACATCATGCTGTTCGAGGGCCGCACGACGCGCCCGCGCCTGTTGACCACCGGTCATCGGACCTACGGCAAGGGCGAGCATCCCCACGTGGGCTGGGACCGCATGTCCGCACAGGTTGTCTTCACTTCGCACAAACTGGGCAGCCCGGACGTGTGCATCGCTACGATTCCGGCGGAGTGGCGCGCGAGGTAGGCGGGGAATCGTTGTGGGCCCACAGTGATTCGGCAAGCCGGATGAGTTTTGCGCGGCCTGTTTGGGTTATTTTGCCTTCGGTGCGCCGTAATGGTTCGGGCCACGCGAAAAAACGCCGGGGAATCTGAAAACGCGGAAGAACCTTGCCCAGTTCCTCGCGCAAGCGCTTCTCGTCCAGCCGTGGTTCCATGAGAACGAACGCAACGGGCAACCGGCCGAATTCCTCGTCGGCGATCGGCACGACGGCCGCCGCGCCGACGCCGTCAATCGCGCAAAGCGCATGTTCGATGGTTTCCGGGTGGATATTTTCGCCGCCCGCGACGAACATGCGATCCTTGCGGCCCGTGACACGGAGATAGCCGTCCGCATCGAAAGCGCCCAAGTCGCCGGTCGCGAACCAGCCGTCATCCGTCAACGGAAGATGCAGGCCTTCATCGGCACGATAACCGAGGAAGAGCGAGCCGCCCCGCACCTGAATTTCGCCGTCGCGCGCCACGCGCACCGTGTCCGGCGCCAGCGGACGCCCGGACGTCATCAGTTTTTGCAGGGGGTCTCCGGGGCGCGTTGCGGTGATTTGGCTTGCGGTTTCGGTCATGCCATAACTGGTATGAATGGGCAGGCCGAGGGCGACGGCGCGCCGAATCAAGGTTTCCGGAATGGCGCTGCCGCCGAGCAAGATTGCCTTTAGGCCCGAAAGGGCCTCGACACCGCGATCCGTTTGGAGGAGACGGTGAAGTTGCGCCGCGACAAGCGACACATGCGTCGCGCCGCATCGCATGATGCCGTCTTCAATGGATTCCGCCGTTGCGGGAACGGAAACGGCGGCGCCCGCGACAGCGCAGCGGAACAGCACACCCATGCCCGCCACGTGAAATAACGGCAAGGAAAGTAGCCAGCGGTCGCCCGGCTCAAGCGGCATGTTCGCATTGGCTGTTTCGGCGCTGTGCGTAAGATTTGCGAGGCCGTGCATGGCCGCCTTGGGTTTTCCGGAACTTCCGGAAGTGAATATGCAAAGGCAGGGGTTCACTTGGGACGCTTTTTCCCCATGCGAAGAAACGGATTTTCGCGCCTTGCCGGACGAAGCCGAAGCGGCAAGGCTGCGCGTTTCCGCCAGGGCGAATGTTCGGATGCCCAAGCCCTCGATTCGCGCGGGAAGGAACAAACGCTCCGCGTTCATCGGGCGCAGGGCGTCGAGGATTCCCCGCATGGGCCAGCGCGGGTTCATGGGACACGCGACGGCGCCGGCGCGCATGAGCCCCATCAGAAGCATCACGTAGTCGAGACTCGTGTACGCGGCGATTCCTGTGCATGAACCGGGGCGCATATCCCATGCGCGGACATTATCCGCGATTGCGCCAATCGCCGATTCGTATCGGGCGTAAGTGATCGTTTCATCCGGCGTATGGATAGCCAACGTTTCCGGGCGTCTTCGGGCATGCCTTCCGATGGCGGTAAAAATGTCAGCCACCATATACCTCTTCCAGGGCGCCGAAGTCGCACGCGGCCACGCATTCGTCGGCCTCGTCCAAATCGAGCCGTCCGTTGCGAATCGCAAAACGCCGAGGCAGCACGTCGCCGGCGAGCCAGCCGTAGGTATCGAGACCGGCGGGTATGTCCTCCGTGGTCAGCGCGCTGGCGAGATGCGCCAGCGCGGCGATGCCGATACCCGATTCGAAGCAGGCGCTGACGACCGGACGGATTCCAAATTCGATCGCCTCGTTGGCGATGCGCTCGCAACGGCGAACGCCGCCGAGGAGTGTCGGTTTCAATATGAACGCCGCGGCCCACGGAAAACGTTGGGCGAGCCCGTTCGTGTCGCGGCATTCGACGATGGTTTCATCGAGAGCGACGGCCAAATCGCCCCGTGCGGCGAATTCCGGCAACCGATCCGGGTCCGC
Organism: Candidatus Hydrogenedentota bacterium; assembly: GCA_035450225.1. NCBI lineage: Bacteria > Pseudomonadati > Candidatus Hydrogenedentota > Candidatus Hydrogenedentota bacterium. The sequence goes on along the minus strand of DAOTMJ010000036.1, from coordinate 45,498 downwards.
CAGCGGTTCCTCGATATACTCGATGGATACGTCCCGGACGCCCCGCGCAAACGCCAAGGCGTCGTTCCATGACCATGCGCGATTGGCGTCGAGCCTGATGGCCACCTCGATGGGCAGCGCCGCCCGAATGGCATGCACGCGGCCGATGTCCGAGGCAACGGATTCTTGGCCGACTTTGATCTTGACGGCCCTATAGCCTTCCGCGCGAAAGCGTTTGGCCTCGTCAAGCGGATCGCCGGTTCCGCCGATAAGGCCGTTGACGGACACCGTGCGCCGCGCCGGATTGTACAGGCCCAGCGATCGTTCGCTGCCAATGGCGTGCCGGAAGGAAAAAGTGGCGCATTCGATGCCGAACTGAACCGACGGCGTGGCGTCAAGAAAAGCGAGTGCCTTCTCGCGTTCGACGGGATCTTTCGGAAGCCGGCCCAACAACCCGGCCCATTGGACAACGGCTTCCTGTGCCTCGTCGAGTGTTTCGCGGCTGAAACCCGGCAAGGGCGCGATATCGCCGTGGCCTGATCCATACGCGCCGCCGAAGACCAGAATCAACCCTTCGCGATCGTGGTAATCCGCGCCGCGCAGCCGCAATGGTTTTGCCAGCGGCACGCGGTAGCGATAGAGGCGTACTAACGGGATATCCATAAAAACCATCCCACCGAGAAGAGAACCGCAAACAACAGAAGAATTTGGCCGGTCCGGGCCAGCGCATCGTTCAAGGAAGGGCCGTCCGTCTTCGTGAAGACCGTCCGGATCGCCGGCAGGGCGGCCGCCAGCGCCAGCGCCGATGCCATTACGCCCCAGCGACCCGTTTTCACCGCAAGAACGATCGGAACGACCGCACCCCCGCCCACAAGGCAAACCGCGTATTCGATGCGGGCGAAAGCGCGCCCGAACCGCACGGGCAAGGTCCGCTTGCCCGCGACTCGATCCTGTTCGATGTCGCGTAGATTGTTGACCGTAAGAATCGCCACGGAGAAAAGTCCCGCGGCCACTCCCGCGACAAGGGCCTCAGGCGTCAGCGACAGGGCCTGTACATAATAGGTTCCGCCAACGGCGACCGGCCCGAAGAAAACGAGCACGAACAGATCGCCAAGGCCGATATAGCCGAGCGGATACGGCCCCCCCGTATAGAGCACGCCGCAGAGGATTGACACAAGACCGATAATCAGAAAGGGCCATCCGCCGCGCCATACAATGTAGAGTCCCGGCGCACATGCGGCGAGAAACACCAGAGTGGCGGCCCGCCGCATCGCGCCCGGGGTGACGAGTCCCGCCTGTACGGCCCGCACCGGGCCGATGCGCTCGTCGGTGTCGGAGCCTTTCATGGCGTCGAAATAATCGTTGGCGAAATTGGTCCCGATCTGAATGAGAACCGTGCCCGCAAACGCGCAAAAAGCGGACATCGCATGGAATCGCGCATCCGCCGTGGCCATGGCCGATCCGATGACAACCGGCGCAATCCCGGCGGCCAGCGTCTTGGGGCGTGCGGCCTGAAACCAAATCGAAAAAACCGGCTTTTCGGTGTTGTTACGGGATATGTTTCCGTCCATGCCTGTCGCCTGCTTTGCGTCCATGCGTCACTACTACCGTTATCGCTATCATCATCGCCTTCGTTGTTGCCATTGTTATCGTACTTCTTCAAGGTAGCGATAATCACGTGAATGTGCTTTCTTGTCCACAGATGACGCAAATGTACGCAGATTGAAAACAAGGCAAGCCTGTATGAGTCGGGGGGGGTGAATGCAGGACACCGGAGCCCCTTTCCTTTTCGGGATGTTTCAATGGCGATGCAGATGATCCATGACAAATGGAAGCGATCTCACGCGCGCGTATCAGAGGATTCACGGCCGTCGGGGAAACTTGCCGAAATTGGGCGGACGTTTTTCAAGATAGGCATCGCGTCCTTCTTGGCCTTCTTCGCTCATGTAGAACAGCATCGTTGCATCACCCGCGAGTTCCTGCAATCCGGCCTGTCCGTCACAATCGGCATTCATCGCCGCCTTGATGCAGCGCAGGGCGATCGGCGAATTCGCCAATATTTCCCGGCACCACTGCACGGTTTCTTCTTCGAGTCGCGCCAGAGGCACCACCGCGTTGACAAGTCCCATGTCGAGCGCCTGCCGGGCGTCGTATTGCCTGCACAGGAACCAAATTTCGCGCGCTTTTTTCTGGCCGACAATGCGCGCGAGATAGGCCGAACCGTAACCCGCGTCGAACGAACCGACGCGCGGGCCGGTTTGTCCGAAGATCGCGTTGTCCGCCGCGATGGTTAGGTCGGCCATGAGGTGGAGGATGTGGCCGCCGCCGATGGCGTATCCCGCGACCATCGCGATGATGGGTTTCGGACAGGTCCGCATTTGCCGTTGAAAGTCGAGCACATTCAGCCGGGCCACACCGCGCTCGTCCATGTAGCCGGCATGGCCGCGCACGCGCTGATCGCCCCCCGAACAAAAGGCCTTGTCGCCTGCGCCCGTCAGAATGACAACGCCGACGTTGGGATCGAATCGCGCATCGTTGAGGGCGTGCATCATTTCGTCCACTGTCAGGGGCGTGAATGCGTTGCGCACTCGCGGACGGTTAATCGTGATTTTCGCGATGCCTTCCGCCTTGTGATAGAGAATTTCCTTGTAAACGCCGGCTTCCTGCCATTGAATGGGCTGTACGCTTGTTTCTGTCGTTTTCGTCATGGCCGACATGCCTCCGGGTAATCCGATAACGTCTATGTGTCCATCAAAAACTTTTGAATGGCGGCAGTATATGACGCGGGATCTTCCCAATGCACGTTATGGCCGCAACCGGAAACGAGCCAGACTTGCGCACGGGAATTTTGCGCGGCCATTCGTTCGGCCATGGCGGCGTATCGGGCATCGTCGCGCCCGGCGATGAGAAGCGCCGGCATGCGCAGGGATGGCCAGTCCTTCCATGCCGGGGGCCATGCGCCCGCGCCCATGCTTTGCAGCGCCATCGCGAGTTGGCGGGGATCTTGCCGCATGCGCCGTTGACGGAGTTCCTCCCGTCGAGCCGGATTGCGGTAAAGCGTATCGAAGAGCGGCTGGGCATACCATTTTTCAAGAAATGCCTCCATGCCGCCTTCCTTCATCAAAGCCATCCATGCAGCGTCCGCCTTTTGCCGGGCAAGGCGATCGGCGTCCGCCTGAATTCCCGGAGAAGCGGATTCGAGCACAAGCCGGTTGATACGCTCGGGGGCCGCCACCGCCATGCGCAACGCCACGCGCCCTCCCATCGAATACCCGATCAGCCCGCACCGATCGATCCGGCATTCGTCGAGCAGTTTGAACAGCGCGTCAAGGATTTCCCCGGGCGCGCAGGGCCGTTCGACACGCGACGCGCCATGACCGGGCAGGTCCACGCAGAGGCATGAAAAATGCGTCTTCAGTTCGGTCGCGATTTCATCCCAGTCCCGGCCATCCCCCAGAAAACCGTGCAGGAACACCAGCCATGGCGCGTGACCCGTCCCATGAATCCTTCCATGCAAACGGAAAGCGATGTTCTCCACGACCTTTTTCCCTATGCCCCTTGGCCCGCGGGATTTTTTCCGGCAACCGCCGTTGTCACGGCCTCGCGCAGGGCTTGGTGGCACAAGAGATTTTCCGCGCGCGCCGTGCGGACCTCGATGATGGCCGATGCGCCCATGGCCTGAAGTGTCCGGTATGTTTCGATGAATTCCTTGCGCCCCCGGGTCTCGTGATAGGGCAGGCCGAACATCGCGGCGGCGGAATCGAAGCGCAATCCGTGCGGCGTCGCGAAAAAGGTCTCGAAATGACGGGTATAGGCCGAGACGGGCAGAAACGAGAATATGCCGCCCCCGTCGTTGTTGATTATGATCAGGATGACACGCGCGCGTTTCAACAAAGCCAACGAATTGAGATCGTGCAACACGGCCAGATCGCCGAGAATGGCCGTTACGAGGGAGTCCGCGCCGAGGCTGAATCCCGCCGCCGACGCCAGGCAGCCGTCAATGCCGCTTGCGCCGCGATTGGACATGACGGGCACGCGGGGGCCGTCCGGCACGGCAAACAGATCCATGTCGCGGACAGGCATGCTGTTGCCCAAAAACAGTGCGCCGCTTGGTGCAATATGGCGCGAGACAAGCCGCGCGATTTCCGGCTCGCTCAAGGCATCCGAGGCCGCGAGGCATGCGTCTATCGCGTGATTGGCGGCGCCGGCCCATTGGATCCATGAATCGAGCCACCCCTCGGGTTGCGCGGGTTCGACGCATGCCGCGAGCCATTCGCAAAACGGCGCCACGTCCGCTTCGAGTCGTTGCGTGACGCGTCCGACCGGATCGTGCCGGAACGGGTGTTCCGCGACCATCCAATACATGCCGGGGGGGTATGTCTGCCAATGTTGCAGCAGGCGTTTCGACGTGAGTTGCGCACCGATGTGCAACACGATTTCTGGACGGCAGAATGCGTGGATCTCCGGCGAGGACAATAATAAATCGCAATAGGGAACGAAGGGGGGATCGGGCGTTCCCAGGCGCAATCCGGAAGCGATATCGGCGAATACGGGCCAGTTCAAGGCCCGCGCAAGCGCCAGGGCCGCATCGGCATCCCTGGCCCGCTGAAAACGGCCCAGGATGAGCAGACCGCGCGCCGTTTGTGTCACGCGGTGGAGAATCGCCTGATGGGTTCGGGTATCCGGACAGCGTTCGGGCGCGGCATACGCGGTATACGGGGCGCGGTCCTGCATCCAGCCGCACAACGGGGGACAGGAGAAATCGAACGCGGGCGAATCGGGCGGCACGGCGGGCATCAGCGGTTCACGGAACGCGCAGTTCACATGAACGGGGCCTGCGGGCGCGTGCATCGCGCGGCACACGGCCTGATCAAGAGTCGTGAGGATGGTTTCCGGCGGAATGTCGGCGTCCGAACACGGCAAAGAAAATTCCCAGCGTACATAGGGACCGTATAAACCCGTCTGACGAATGGTTTGATTGGATCCCGTGTCCACGAGTTCCGGGGGACGATCCGCCGTCAAGATGATCAAGGGCACACCCGACATCGAAGCCTCGACAATGGCCGGCAGATAGTTGGCCGCGGCCGTGCCGGATGTGCAAATCAATGCTGCCGGGCGCCCCGAGGCGCGTGCCCAGCCCAAGGCACAGAACGCGGCGCCGCGCTCGTCCGTGTGAACGACGAACCGCACCCGCGGATGACCGGCCACCGCCATCGCCAGGGGCGTGCTGCGCGAACCCGGGGAAATACAGAAGAAATCTATACCCTGCCGGACCAGTTCCTCCACGATCAACGCGCCGGTACGGCGATTGATGTTGGCAATATCGGCGGAGTTATTCGGCATGGCCGCTTGTTGCATCCAAAAAAGGTTGAATTTTGTTGTTCAATTCGTCCCATTCGGCGGCCGCCACGGAGCCGGGGACGATGCCCGCTCCCGCAAACGCATGCACCCTGTCGCCCACGATCAGCCCGGATCGGATGGCGACCGCAAACTCCGAACTATCGTAACCGATCCAGCCGACAGGGGCCGCATACCAGCCCCGGCTGAACGGTTCCGTCTCGCGAATCCACGCCAGGGCCTCGCCGGAAGGCGTTCCACCGACCGCCGGCGTGGGATGAAACGCGCGCAGCAAATCGAGGTCCTCGTATCCGTCCGCCAGCAAACCCTCGTAGCGCCGGGCAAGATGCTGGCAGTTGGGCAAACGAATCAACGACACGCCGTCGTCTTCCCGCATCGTGTCGCACACCAGTTGCAGAACGGACCGGACGCCTTCGGCGACAAACCGGTGCTCCCGCAGTTCCTTGTCGTTGTGCATGAGCGCGTCGCCCAGTTCCCTGTCGGCGGTCGAAGATCCGCCGCGCGGGCGGGTTCCCGCGACTGCTTCGCTCTGGACATAACCCCCGGCCCGTTTCCATAGACGTTCTGGAGATGCGCCCAGAAAGGCGGTTCCCGGTTCCGGCTGAAAACAGAAAAGATAGGCGCCGCGTGTATGATTGGCGAGCCGGTCGAGCACGCGCCATGGACTCACGGGACCATTCATGCGCAGATCGGTCCGGCGGGCCAGCACCACCTTGTCGAAACGGCCTGCTTCGCAAGCGCGCAACGCAGCGTTCACACGCCGGGTCCATGGTCCGCATTTGGGATTGTCCGTTTTGTTCACCACACTGACCGCATCCGGCGTGGCCCAATCGTCCACATGCCATCGAATGAGCGAAAACCCGGCGCGGACCGCCTCGATTTCCCGGCGGTCGGCATCCGCGTCGCCGCGAATCAGCGCATTGCATGCCAACAGTCGTGTCTCGCCCATTCGAAGCAGTTCAAATCGAGGCAAAATAAAGCGGTAGGCGCCGAACGCCTTCCATGGATCCTGCAAGGGGCGCCCGGGATCAAAACAGAAGCCGCCGTAATAACGAAGCCGTGGATGGGCCAATGTCAGCCACTGGGCGATTTTGGCAAACAGGGTTTCCGGATCGCCGCCCTTTTTCGCAAAAAGGCAGTCCGCCGCGCCCAGGCAAGCGCACTCGAATACGCCTTCGCGATCGCGCCAGTATGTCTTCTCCTCGTGCGGTTGCGCGGCCAGCCACCGGCGCGGCGACTTTTCCTCGACAGGAATCTCGATTCGGGCCGCATACGGGGCTTCGGCCTCCAACGAAACGGCGTCGTTGAGGACATCTGTCAATGTCTGTTCATTTAAACCGGGTGTCAATTCTGTACGTCGCATCAGTTCCGTTTTCTATCGGCGCAAGCCGGTATACAACGTCGCGATGCCTCCACTCATGGGTCGCGCGTGCACCTCGCCGAATCCGGCATCGTCCATGATCTTACAAAACGCGGTTCCAAAAGGAAATGTCTCGACGCTTGCATTGAGGTAATGATACGCCGCGCGATCCCCCGCCAGCCAGCCGCCAATGCGCGGCAAGACATGGCGGAAGTACAGCAGGTACACCGAACGGCACCATGCGTTCCCCGGCAGCGAAAATTCGAGCACGGCCATGCGCCCGCCCTTCCGCAGCACGCGCGCGAACTCACCCAATGCCGCGCCGGGGTCCGCGACATTTCGGATGCCGAACGCAATCGCCGCCGCATCGAACGTTTCGCCGGGAAACGGCAGGCGCAATGCGTCGCCCCGCGCCAACAGGCAGGGAACGCCATAGACCTTGCGGCGGGCCACGCGAAGCATCTCTGCCGACATGTCCACGCCGACCAGACGAGCCGGCCGCCGGGGATGCCGCGCCAGCGCCATGAGAACTTCGCCCGTGCCTGTGGCGATGTCGAGAACGGACGCGGGCGCGTCTTCGCAAATACAGCCCGCCAGCCGCCGCCGCCAGATTCGGTCGCTGCCCATTGAAAGCAGCGTATTGGCGATATCGTAGCGCCGCGCAATGCCGTCGAACACGCGCCAGACCCCCGATGCGTCGCGCAAAGGCGCCATGTCAGCGCCTCCTCCGGAACCACGCTGAAACCAGTATGCGGTAAACCCGCATCGAATCCCGCAGCCGCCGGAAATGGGATGTGGGATTTCCCGCCTCGTAGACGGTGCGTATGGGCGTCGTCGCGACGGCATACCCCTCGCGCAGGGCCTTCAACACAATCGCCATTTCGGTTTCGTAGCGTCCACCGGGGATCGTTTCGACGACGGATTCCAGAAAACGGCGGCCGTGCAGCCGGAACCCGCTTTGCGTGTCGGGCAGGCGGATTCCGAAAAGCCAGGCCATCACGCGAACCGTGGCCACGTTTCCGAACCAACTCCAAAACGGCACGAGACGCCGGTCGAAGGTCCGGGCGCCGATGATCAGATCGGCGCCCGTTTCCCGCCACTTTTCGCACAAGGCCGGAATTTCGGCGGGATCGTGCTGGCCGTCGGCGTCCAGCACCACCGCGGCTTCCACGTCCGGCATGGCAAGCGCCGCGCGAAAACCTTCAAGCAGGGCAAATCCCTTGCCGCGATTGGCCGGAAAAACGATCATCGTGACGGGCATCGAAGAGAGTGGCGCCGTGCATCCGTCCGTGCTGCCGTCATCCACGACGATCACGCGCGAAACGACGGCAATCGCCCGCGCAACGACCGATGCGACCGCGTTGCCCGCGTTGTAACAGGGAATGACGACCGCGATCCGCCCTTTCGCTTCCCCGGCATCCGCAATGGCCAATCCGCGCCCTAGCCTTTCCCGGCCAGCGCCCGGCTTTCGAGCAGGGCTTTCGCTTGGAGACTGGCTTCCGCTACCAGTTTCGCCACCGTTTCCGCATGTTTGAAAATATCGGCCGTCAACGCATTGAGTTCATCGCTCTGCGGAAGGTTCAACGAAAGAATATCCACGGTCGCGTACAAGGTTTGAAGCGGATTGTTGACCGCGTGGGATAGTTTGGCGAATTTGCGGAGGGTTTCTTCCTCGCCCGGAGCGGCGGCCGACACGCGGGCCGCCAGTTCTTTGTGCAGCGCGCTGATGTGCAGTGTGGCGCGTACCCATGCCCGCAAGGCCACATCCTCGATAGGCTTCAGGAGATATCCATCGGCGCCGGCCTCCAACCCGTTCCGTATGCTGGTATCGTCCGTGCGAAAACCGGAAATCAGAACGATGGGAATATGCTCCGTCCCGGGATTGCTTTTCAACGTCCGGCAGAGCGTAATTCCGTCCGTATCCGGAAGGATGACGTCAAGCAGAATGAGATCGAAGGCCGGATCGAGCGTGACGAGATCCAAGGCCTCCCCGCCGGTATCCATCTTGCAAATGTCATACCCTTCCCGCTCGAGCAAGCCCTGAATAACGGCCATGCTTACGGGATCATCGTCCACAACCAGAATGCGCGCTTCACACACCATTGGCATCTCCATTGGTTTCTTGCTTGAAGCAAACGCTCTCTATTGACGGGGACCAGCCCAGCACTGCCCTGTGTCCGTCACCAACACTTCTATTATGACATGAACGATTCCAAAGGTCAACCCCGATTTTCGGGCGATTTACCCGGAGATAATCCGCTCTTTCTTTATTTTCTTATCAGGGGAAGCCTCCAAGGAGGCAGGCGTCCATTCATCGTCCCGACCGGCCAGTGGCCGCAGGAACGTCCTGGTAAACGGTAATGGACAGCGTGGCCCGATTGACCGTTTCAGGCGGCGATAAATGGCCGATCGCTTATGGCAGGGCGATCCGGGCGCTGATTTTGATCATGGAATCATTGGATCGTTCAAGTGGACACATGGAAATGTGCAATAAAAATGTCGTATTTACCACGGAAATTGGCTTTCTCGATTGGGATTCCCCTGAAGGACAGATGCGATTCCAAATCGGCGGAATCGTTTTTGGATGTGGTTACGAAGAGATAGGTCTCGTGCTTTGGATTGGACTTCATGTCGTCGAGTGCGGCATCTATGCCTGAAAGAGTCTGCTTGTCTTGGGGAAGTTTCCACAAACGGGTAAGATGACCGTGGAGATAAAATTGCAGACCGTAAAGCCGCGTGCTTTCGTAACTGAGATACTCGGTGTCCTTGCCGGAAAACTTTTGAATAAATTGGTAAAGGGGTCTTGTGTCGGCGGTGTTCGGAACATACCCAAGAATGCCTTTCGCCGATAAAAGCACGAAAGCCATGGCCAGTGCATATTTCCACACACGTTGTTCGGTTTTTACACTCATGAAGGCAACCGCTAAGAGCCGTGCTGTGGCGAGCGCCACGGCTGGAAATACGGGCAGGATATAAAGCAGCAAACGGCTTTCGCTGATTGAAAAAATCACGAGCGGCAAACCAAGCCAGACAAGGAGAAACAGGCCATGTTCATGTTGCCGAAGCCGGTTGCCAATCCCGGACCATCGAAGGCTTTTCCCGTACCGTTTGGCTGCGATGAACCACACCGCGGCGATCGGCCCCAGCCCAAGCAGCAACGGAAGGCCGTAGACATAGATGGGCGCATACCAATGCGGATTGCGGTTGAATTGGGCCGTGAATACGCGACCGATGAGTTCTTCTCCAAGGAAATACGATAACAAGCCCGGTGTGCGTAGGATCACCACCAAAAACCACGCGCCACCTATCGCGATAAACGCCGCCACCCCGGCTGGAAGAAGGAAAGTTATCTTTTCGCGGCCTGTTCTTCGCATAAAGAACTCAAACGCGGCAACGGCCAAGGGGGTCAACAGGCCAGGGGGGCCTTTTGTCAAGAAGGCCAAGCCCATGAAAATCCACAAGGCGACAATCCAGGCCTTACGGAGACGAATGGCCTGTGTATTTCGTGCTTCCCAATACGCGAGAACGACACAGGCCTCCCAGAGGGAGAGCAGGATGTCTGTCTGAACGGAACTGGCGGCATATACCGCAAATGGCGCCGTTGCATAAAGCAGGGCCGCCCATATTCCCGTGCGCCGATCCCATAGCAACGCGCCAATCCGAGCAATCACCCATGCCAGGGCGACAAATGCGACGGCGCTATAGAGCCGCACGCCCCATTCGTTTTCGCCCAACAGTTTCATGCCGCCGATAATTGCCCAATAGGTGAGCGGCGGCTTGGTCCAATGGGCGTGGTAGTCGAGTTGTGGAACCAGCCAATTGCCGGTCTCGAGCATCTCGCGAGCGGCTTCCGCGTAACGCCCTTCTGTTGATTCCAGAAAACCATGCGATCCTTGAAAACCCAAACCCACGGCACCCGCAAGAATCAGCACGGCCCATAATTGTCGTGTCTGGCCCATGGACATTCGTATCCTATGCTTGTGAACAACAGAGAAAAAACAGGAATTATTCCTGGCAATCGTGCGGGAAAGTTTTTACAAAAGTTGCAGAACGAACGAGGCCGTCGTGGGGTCCTCTTTCCGTGAAAATAAACAACCAAGGCGGCTTTGCGGCTTGGCGCGGAAAACTAATTTTGGACAGTCCCGTCTTGTCGTCGGATATAATCCGCGTCAGGATTTGGACGAACCAACCGTATGAACATTCTCGGCATAGGCGGATATTCACACGACTCCGCAGCGGCTTTGGTCTGTGACGGACAATTGGTGGCGGCTGTGGCCGAGGAGCGGTTGACGCGCCGCAAGCACCAAGGGGGCGTGCCGCGCAACGCCGTGGCGTGGTGTCTTGAAACGGCCGGTCTCACACCCTGCGACATTTCCCATATCGGCTGTTACATGCGGCCGGGATTGCGCATGGCGCGCCGCTGGGCGTACCGGCTGGGGCAGATGATCCGAAGTCCCCTTTATTCCGCCGGTTACATGGGCTATGAAGCGTTTCACAACGCGATGTACATCCATGGGATGCAAGGGTTGCGCGGTCGCGCCACCCGGCTGCATTTCATGGAACACCATCCCGCGCACGCCGCCGGCGCCTTTCTTGCGAGTCCCTTCGATCGCGCGGCGCTGTTGTCCATAGACTACGTGGGCGAATTTGCGGCGACCTGGATGGGAATAGGCGAAGGAACGCGCATCCGGAAATTGGAATGCCGGGATTATCCGCATTCGCTGGGCGTTTTTTACTCCGCGATCACCGATTACCTCGGTTTCCTGCGCGCAAGCGACGAGTACAAGGTCATGGGACTGGCTTCCTACGGCGAACCGGAATACCTCGACGAATTCCGGCGAATCGTCCGGGTGCATGCCGACGGGCAATACCGTCTCGATCTGTCTTGGTTCTGCTGCCACTACCGACCCGGTCCGCAATCGGGTTATTTTTCAAGGAAATTTCTGGACCGTTTTGGTCCTCCGCGCCGAAAAGGCGATCCGGTTGAAAAACGCCATCGAAACTTGGCCGCCTCGGCGCAGAAAATACTTGAGGAGGCCGCGTTGGCGCTTGCCAACCGGCTGCGGCGCGCAACGGGTCTCAGGCATTTGTGCCTTTCGGGCGGCGTGGCGCTGAACTGTTCGATGAACGGCCGCCTGCGCCGCGAATCGCCGTTCGAGGACATCTTTATCCAGCCCGCCTCGGGCGACGACGGGATAGCCATCGGTGCGGCGCTTCAATTGCATCACCGGCTGACCGGCGCGCCGCGCGCATTCGTCCTGCGGGACGCGCGGCTGGGGCCGTCGTTCTCCGATGGAGAAATCCGCGCGTTTCTCGACCGGGCCAAGTTGTCGTACGAAACCCCGCCGGACCTCGAATCGCGCGTCGCGGATCTGCTCGCGGAGGGACATATCGTCGGCTGGTTCCAGGACCGGGCCGAATTCGGCCCGCGTGCGCTGGGCGCGCGGAGCATCCTTGCCGATCCGACCCGGCCCGAAATGAAGGATCTGCTCAATACCTGCGTCAAGCATCGCGAGGAATTCCGGCCTTTTGCGCCCAGTTGTCTGGAAGAGCGCGCGTCCGAATTTTTCACCGGTTGCACGTCGTCGCCCTTTATGCTGTTCGTCTATCCGGTCGAACCGGCCCAACGCGGCCGCTTGCCCGCGATTACGCACGTGGACGGCACGGCGCGCGTGCAGACGGTTGCGAAGGATGTCCAGCCGCGCTACTATCGCCTTATCGAGGCGTTCGAAAAACGCCGGGGAGTTCCGATGGTCTTGAACACGTCGTTCAACGTGATGGGCGAACCGATTGTGAATACGCCTGCGGATGCCGTCCGCTGTTTTTACAGTACCGGCATGGACGCGCTTGCCCTCGGCAATCACGTGCTGGTGAAACGGTGAAGATTCTTGTTCCGACCGCCGACTATCCGCCTATCGCGGGAGGAATCGCCTCCGTGGCGCTGCATGTTTCCCGGTGCATGGCCGCGCTGGGCCATGAGGTGACGGTTGTCGCGCCGCGGTTTCCGGGAATGGAGGCCTTTGATCGCGCGGAACCGGTCCGTGTAATCCGTTACGGCGGGTACGGACTCGGCTGGCTGCGCCTGCTTCCGTTCATGGCCGCGGCGTGGCCGCCTGCGCGGTCCGCGGACCTTCTCTTGCCGATCAACATCGCCTATGGCGGCGCGCTGGCCTATTTTGCGGGACGGCCCTACCTCGCGTTCGCCTACGCTTACGAGTTTCTCAAGTTCCGGCATGTCCCGCCGGTGGCTGCATTCTACCGCCGCGTCTATGCAAGGGCGCGCAAGGTGATCGCCATCAGCACGTTTACCCGGAACAAACTGGCTGAATTCGGCGTGCCGGCGGCACATATCGAAATTGTCCATCCCGGTGCGCCTGAAGCGCGTCCGCTTCCGCCGGAATGCCTGGACGGGTTGCGACATCGTTTCGTGCTGGATGGCCACGGCCCCGTCATCCTGGCCGTGGGCCGCCTGGTTCCGCGCAAAGGCCACCAGATTCTTGTGCGCGCGATGCCGCGCGTTCTCGAACGATACCCGAATGCGGTACTTGTCATTGCCGGTCAAGGCCCCTCGATCTACGCGATTACGCAGGAGGCGTGGCGGCACGGGATTCGCAACCAGGTGCGGCTGCTCGAGGGATTGAGCGACGAGGAGATTTCCGGGCTTTATCAGGTTTGCGATGTGTTCGCGCTGCCGACCAGCGAGGCGCCCTCATCCCATCATGGACAAGTCGAGGGGTTTGGACTGGTATTCATCGAGGCCGGCGCCCATGGAAAACCGGTCGTGGCGGGGCGATCCGGCGGCGTCGTGGACGCGGTGCGGGACGGCGAAACGGGCCTGCTGGTCGAACCGAACGATCCCGATGCCCTTGCCGGCGCCATTTTGTCGCTTCTGGACCATCCGGACCATGCCCGTGAACTCGGCGAAAATGGACGCCGTCGCGCCGAAACCGAACTGAATTGGATGGTCTTTGCCCGGCGTTTACTCGAAATCGCGGGGACAACGCCATGAAACGATTCCGTATCGCCCACGTGATTACCCGTTTGTGCAGGGGCGGCGCGCAGGAAAACACGTTTCACAGCGTCCGCCTCGCCAACCGTGAACGCTATGAGGCGGATCTTGTCAGCGGTCCAACCTTCGGCGACGAGGGCAGCATCGAAGACGCCGTCCGGGCGGCGGGCATCGAGATCGTTCGCGTGCCGCATCTCGTCCGGCGCGTGGCGCCGTTTTCGGACCTGTTGGCGTTGCGCGAATTGCAGCAGCTGTTCAGAACGCGGCGATACGACATCGTACACACGCACACGTCGAAGGCCGGATTTCTTGGACGCCTCGCCGCACGGCAGGCCGGCGTGCCCATTGTCGTTCATACCCCGCACGGGAACATCTTCGACGGGTATTTCAACCGTTGGACGACGCGTTTGTTCATCGGGATGGAACGCCATGCCGCGCGGCATACGGACCGCCTCATCGAGCTGACCCCCGGCGGAATCGAGGCGCATCTGAAACGGGGCATCGGGCGCCGCGAACAATTCGAGGTCATTTTCAGCGGGATCGATCTCGCGCCGTTCGATGCGGCTCGCGCGCGCCGGGACGAAACGCGTCGGGCGCTCGGTTGTCCGGCGGACGCCTTTCTTGTGGGCGGGGTGGGCCGCCTTGAACCGATCAAAGGCTTTGCGTATTTTGTGGAGGCGGCGCGAATCGCCGCCGAACGGTTGCCGAAGGCGCGGTTCCTTGTAGCTGGGCAAGGTTCGCTTGAACAGGAATTGCGCGCGATGTCGGCGCCCTTGGGCGATCGGTTCCGCCTCTTGGGACCGCGCGACGACGTGCCCGCTCTCATGGCGGCGCTCGATGTGTTCGTTCTGACGTCGCTGAACGAGGGCATGGGCCGTGTGTTGCTGGAAGCCGGCGCGGCGGGCGTTGTGTCCGTGGCGTCGCGAGTCGGCGGCGTGCCGGATATCGTCGAGGAAGGTCAAACGGGCCTGCTGGTTCCGCCGCGGGATGCGGTGGCGGTGGCCGAAGCCCTTTGTGCGCTGGCCTCGGATGAACCGCGTCGCAGGGCCATGGGCAAAGCCGCGCGGGCGAAGATTGTGCCCGATTACGGACTCGAACGCATGCAGGAAAAGATTGAGGCTTTGTATGAAGCGCTCATAAAGGAGAAGCGACTTGACCCCTGAAGATTCCTACCTGGCGGCGCAGCGATTGCTCGTCATCGCGCCCCACGCCGACGACGAATGTTTCGGATGCGCGGGAACCATCGCGCGGATCAAGTCGCTTGGGGGCAGCGCCTATGTCGTTTGCTGTTCGGTGGGCGATCTCAAGCACTATGACGGCAAGGACGGAATTGTCACGGCCGGCAGGCGCGAGGAGGAATTCAGCTGCGTCATGGCATTCCTGCAAGTGGACGATTGGGATATCCTGTACCGCGACGCCGAAACGCATTTGCGGCTCGATGCCCTTCCCCGGCGCGACCTGATTGCGAGGATCGAACGCGACGGCAAACTGGCCCTCGACCGCCTTCAGCCGACCATGCTCGCCATTCCAGTTTCTTCGTATAACCAGGATCACGAGGCCGTTTTTCGCGCCGCGTTCACCGCCGCGCGCCCGCACGTCCCGTCCATCAAGCCGTTCCAGCGCATCGTGCTCGGCTACGACAACACCTCGCTGTTCTGGAGTCTCGAGCGCGAGAAGTTTCACCCAAACTTTTACGTGGACATCTCCGCTTTCCTCGACATCAAATTGCGGGCTCTCGGCATGTACGAGTCGCAAATGCGCGACGCGATTCACCATTCCAGCGTCCAGAACGTCGAGTACATCGCCCGTGTGCGGGGCCGCGAAGTCTCTGTCGAGGCCGCGGAAGGCTACATGGTGTTCCGGCACCTTGTGTAACACCCCAACGCCAACATCGTGCCCTTTTCTCCTTGATCCTTGATTCTCAAGTTGGAGTATGCATCCGGAAGGAAAACCTGATACCATAGCGCCGTGGACGTATCAAGTGAAGGGGCGCTATGGTTGTCAAAGCGGTAACATTCGACTTCTGGTGCACGCTGTTCCGCGACGCAAACTCGGAGCCGCGGCAGAAGATTCGCATTCAGGCCTTTGCGGAAGCGTCCGGTGTTGCGGAAGAGAAAGTCGAAGAGGCGCTGCGCCATGTTTGGGCCGAATTCAACCGCTGCCACCGCGAGGATCAACGCACGCTGGGTCCGGACGACGCCGTTCGGATGACCGCCGAAGAACTCGGCATCACGCTTGCCCCGGCGGTGTCGGATCGGCTGTCGGTCGCATTCGCGACGGCCATCCTTCGGCATCCTCCCGAACCGATCGAAGGGGCGCTGGATGCGGTCAAGGCCGCGTCGTTTCGCTGGCCTGTGGGCCTGATTTCCGATTCGGGGGTAAGCCCGGGGACGGCGTTGCGCGCATTGCTCGATCGCCACGGATTTACCGGCTGTTTCGATGCGATGACCTTTTCGGACGAAGTGGGTGTGGCCAAGCCGCAGGCGCGCATGTTCGAGACGGCCGCCGCGCGGCTCGGCGTGGCGCCGGACGAGATCCTGCACATCGGCGATCTGGAACATACGGACATCGCCGGCATTCAGGGGGTGGGCGGAAAAGCGGCGCTCTTCCGGGGGACCAACGGGCACACGCGGAGGGAAACGAACGCCGACTACATCCTGGAAACCTGGGAAGACTTTCTGGATTTGATTCCCGAATTGACGTGACAAACGGATAACGCCGCAACGTCGCGCCTGTATCGTATCCCCTCACTTTTCCATCTGGTACTGCCGGAGTTTCCGATACAGCGTTCGCAGTCCGATGCCCAGGGTTCGCGCACAGGCTTCTTTGTTGTATCCGCAATGGCGCAGGGTTTCCTCGATGGCCATTCGCTCGATGGCGGCCATGCCGGTTCCAACGGGGATACGGATTTCGCTGCCCTGCGGCGCCGCGCCGCGGCGGATGTGGGGCGGAACGTCGCCCACATCCAACGGACGCCCGCCCCGGGCGGCCACCGCCATTCCCTCGATGGTGTTCCGTAGTTCGCGGACGTTGCCGGGCCAGTCGTAACGCATCAGCAGGTCGAGGGCGTTGGCGGTGATCGCCATGCCCTGAATGCCGTGAACCAGGCCTGCCTCGCGAAGAAAATGCTGCGCCAGCATCGGAATGTCTTCACGGCGTTCGCGCAGCGGCGGGACCTCGATGAAGACTCCGCGCAGCCGGTCGAACAGTTCCCCGCTAAAACCCGTTGACGCCAGGGAACGGGAAGTCGAGGCGAGAATGCGGACCTGCGCGGAAACGCGGCGCGTGCTTCCTTCCCGGCAGATACCCCTGCCGTCGAGCAATTGCAGAATGCGATCCTGCTGCGCGGGGGTCAGATCGCCCACCTCGTCCAAATACAGGGTGCCGCGATCGGCCAGTTCGACGCGCCCCGGACGGCCCGGCGCCCCACCCCCCGCGCCGACGCCGAACAGTTCCGCGTTCATCCGTCGTTCGGGCAACCCGCCGCAATGCGCGGAGACGAACGTTTCGTCGCGGCGCATGCTGTTGTTATGAAGCGAAAGGGCAATCAGGTCCTTGCCGGTTCCCGGTTCGCCCTGAATGAGCACGGGGTCATCCGTCTGCGCGGACTTGCGCACGGCGTTGTAGACAAGCAGCATCGCGCGGGAATTTCCGACAAGGCTCCCCAGTCCGTAGTGTTCGTCGAGGCGCCGCTGCAGTTCGTGCCGCTCCATCACAAGCCGCTGGTGCGCCAGACCGCGGCGAATCACCGCCTCCAGTTTGCCAAGATTGATCGGCTTGGTTTGGAAATCGTAGGCGCCCTCCCGCAAGGCTTCGGTTGCGCGTTCGATGTCAGCCGGTCCCGCGATGAAAACGACACACACGTCGGGATTGCGTTCCCGCGCCACGTTCATCAGGCGCATGCCGTCTACCCGATGAATGGACAATTCCGCGATAAGCACGTCGAAAAAACGCGCGTCCAGCCGGTTGAATGCCTTCTCGGCGTCGTCCACCCATTCGACATGATAGCCGCGATCGCCGAGATAGGAGATGATCTCGCGGCTCGGCGCCGGCTCGCGATCCACCAGCAACACAGCGGCGTGTTGTTCGCCCAACATTTCGTTTTCCCGTTTTATCATCCCGAACGCCAATCCATGCGAGAACAAGGAATTGCTTTCCTTGGGAAACGCATCAGCCTTGCATCGCCTCGTCCACGGCCTCCAGAAGTTCCTGCCATCCAATCGGCTTGGAAAGGGTCTTGATCGCGCCGAAGCGCTTCGCCAACGGCAGAAAATCCATCTTGGCGCGCATGGCGCCTCCGGATATCGCAATTACGCGCACGCCGGGATCATGTTCGCGCAATTCGCAAATCGTTTCAAGGCCTTCCTTGCCGGGCATGAAAATATCGCAAAGCACCACATCGAACGGTGTTTCCCTGTAAAGCCGGATGCCCGCCGCGCCGTCACGCGCAATCGCCACTTCGTGGTTTTCACTGCCCAGCATCATGGCAAGCATTTCGCACATCTGGATGTCGTCGTCTATGACCAATATGCGCGCCATGGTTCAATGCGTCTGTTCCCGTAGGATTTCGGTCAACAGCGCAGACATTCGCCGTTTCTCCGGATCCGACGATCCGTCATACGACATGACTTTCGCCTTGAGTCCGGAAGCCAGGCGATTGGCGGCGTCAATGTAGCTTTGTTCGGCGGCGCGTTGCGATTCCTCCGGCAATACGGGCAGGCGGCCCTTGCCCCGAAGTTCGGCGCGCGCGTGCATCGCGGCGACGTAGTCCACAATCAGGCGTGCATGGCGCGCTTCATACGTCTCGCCAAGACCGGCCTCGGCCAGATGGTTGTAGAATGCGCCGATCCGGGCATACGGCACGTCGCTCGCAATATCCTTGGAAAAATCGCTCAAATCCCAGAAGGTCTCCGAGTCCGCCGGCGCCGGCGGGTTACGATGTTCCTGCGGGATGGGCGGCTTGTCGGGCGTTGCGCCGCCCATGGCGACCAGCACGCAAGCCTTGCCGGGGATTTCCTCGTAGGGCAGGAAAATACGCGCGCGATCAAAGTCCTCAAACGATTTTCCATTCACCCAAACGCCCGTGACGGGCCCCTGTCCGATGGTGGAAAGGTAAAGGCGCTTGGCGCCGAAACGGATCGGGAAACGTTGTTCCAACCGCTTGATGCCTTCCGGAATGTGCGGGTACAGATACAGACCCTTCGCGGTGTAAATGTACTCGAACAAGCCGCGAATCAGCGCGGCGGGCGCGCCCCATGTGTCGTAGACGCAGTTGATCGGCTGTTTGGGCTGGTAAACCTTCGCGCCAAATTCCGTCAGGTTATTGTCCATGCGGAAGATACGCGCGAATTCGAGGATGTGTTTCATCGAACGACGCGCGTCGTCGTATGCGCCGACCCGGTAGTAGCCAAGAATCATCCGGGCTTCGCAGGTGGTCCAATGGCCGCCGTTCACCCACGTACCGAAGGACCAGAGCCAATCCTTCGTGTCCGCGTAGGTATCGTCGAGGCCGGGGTAATTGGTAATGATGACATCGTGCGGCCGCAGACCCGGAATTGACTCGATCATCTCGTAGATCTTGCGTGCCTGCGCGTCATCCGCCACACGAAAGGCCATCGCGTCATGATTGCAGACGGCCTCGAAATAACCGTGCTTTTCCGCACCGTACACGCCGTGTTTCGTCCCATCCGGATCAATGGATTTCACGAAGTAGCCGCCGTCGGTCACGAGTTGCGGCAGGCCTTTTCGCGCCAGATCGCGGCGTTCGGTGTACCAAGCGGCCTTGTCGGCGCGATCGGCCATCTTCTCCAACTCGATGAGGCGATCGAGGGCGGCGATGTACGTGATGGAAAGTCCCGCCAGATAGGCCTTGTCGAACGTACCGTCCGGCTTGTGCCAGCCCGCATAACTCGGCGCGAGCAGGTTGCCCGCCGGTCCCGCAAGGAACAGGTTGTTTTTCGGATCGCGGCGCGTTTCGATGAAGTTCGCGCTGCGTTCGAGCATGGGCAGATAGTATTCGATCGCCTTCCTGTCGCGGGAAATCAGTAGCAGTTCCGACTGCATGACGATCCCGGCGGCGGTGAATTCCATGCCCCAGTCGTGGATATCAATCCGGCCATCGCCTTGTTTGTAATAAATCATGTCCGGCGCGGCGGCATCGCACAGGCAGCCGTCGGGCGCGACCCAGTCCTTCATGCCTTTGCGTTGGCCGTCGCCCATCAGGTTGAACCACAGATCCTGGGAGTTCTGGACGAAGGTGGTATACGGCTCCAGAAAGAACGGCAGCGCGCAATAGGTCGGACCGTAACTGTTCTGAATCCACCACGCGCCCCACGTCGGCCCTTCGACAAACCCGTTCCACGACGGGTTGTAGAGCATCGAGATATTCTGGAATTCCGGATCGGGATAGAACAGACGATAGGAGGTATCGAGCAATTGCAGATACTCCTCGTCGCCCTCGCCCGCGAAATATTTGCCCTCATAGCTCACGGCATTCGCCATAACGATTCCCGTCAGCATGACTGCCATTAATACTGTCCGCATGGCCGACCTCCATTTACAGTCCCGCATTCTTGCGCAGGCGCATGAGCGCCTGGACCGATTCGTCCGGGATCAGGCCATGTTTGTCCGGGGGCACGTCGAGCAGGAAGTTGACGCCCCGCGCACGGCATGCCTCGAACTGTTTGGCCAACGCGTCGTCTGGGCGCGGCACGTCGCCCTCGACCCAGAACCATTCCTTGCCGATCGGATCGCAGACCTCGCCGGGTATGTAGTATTCCTTGCCCTCGATTGTACGCCACTTTTGATAGCCCTTTTCGACCGGTAGGCTGCGCTCGATGGCGATGAGGTCCGAGGGCCACGCGTAGTCCACGTTGTAGGTTTCCTGTGTCGAAATGCCGCTGTTCATCATGATGACGATTTCCGGCTGAAGTTCGGCGATGTGGCGGTAGAGGAAGGTGCGGTAACCGCGGCCCAACAGGCCGGGAATGTCAATCCACATCTCGGCGATGGCGCCGTACTGTGTCAACAATTCCGTGACCTGCGCCGTCTGGAAATCATGGTAGAGCGACGTGGTGTAGAAGGGTTCCTTGCCGTCCGACCACGTTCGGCTGCCGAAGCGGTTGTGATTGTCCCACGAGCAGTAATAGAGACCCGGCAGCACGCCCTTGTCGCGGCAGGCCGCGACGAACCGTTCGAGCACATCGGTCTTGTCGGTGCTGTTCACGACCGAGTAATCCGTGTATTTCGTCGGCCACAGGCAATGCCCGGCCACATGCTTGGCGCAAAGCACGGCATACTTCATGCCCGCGTCGCGTGCGACGGATACCCACTGTGCGACATCCAATTTGTCCGGCGCGTACGTCGTGGCGGGCGCATTGCCGTCCGGCAGTTCGTTCTGGACATAGGTGCTCATGCCGAAATGGATGAACATGCCGTAGCCCCATTTTTCCCATGCCTGCAGCTGTTCCAACGACAGCCGCTGGTTACCTCGTTTGGCCGGCTTTTGCGCTTCGGCCGAAACCTGTTCCGGCATCGCGGCCGCCGCCAGCAGGCCGCCGCCCGCCGCCATGAAACCCCGCCGAGAAACATCGTTTTCACGCATGGCTCATCCTCCGTTGCGCCCTCGCGCAACGTCACTATAGCACGGACCGCGACATACACCAACCCGAACACCTGTTTACATGTTGACGTTGCCGTCTAAGGCAAGGTTGATTGGGAACGCTTGATTATCCAGGAGCCTTGACGCATTTGGATTTTGTAAATCGCCGCCGCTTCTACAATGCGAGAAGTCTTTGCATTCGACTATTCGAATGATCCGAAAGACTTTCACGGGATTGCGGTTGGAATATCCCACTAGGCGGTTTTGTTTGATGAAACAAGGTTGATTCAGAGAAGGAGACCGGTTATGAAAACAAGATACTATATCGGGTTGGGCATCGTCAGCCTGGCCGTTAGTGTTTTCGCTTTTCCGCAAACACCCGCCCATGCGACCCATTTCGCCATCCTCTTGTCCGGGGATTCCGGAGACGCGCTGTTGGACGATTGTGTATCTGCGGAAATAGACGATCTGATTGTCGAAGTCGTCAAGGAAAAGGACGAGGCCACGGGGGAAGTACTTCGGAAACGCCCCGGAAAGGTCAAGTATTCCAATATCACACTTCGCGCCTTACCGGGAAGCGCTGCATCGGGCGAACTTCAGACATGGTGGCAGGAGGTTTCCAAGGGCAAGGACATCCGCAAAAATATTACGGTCGTTCTGCGAGCCGATGGGAAGGCGGGTTTTGACGACGCCCAGCCCCGGTATACGTTCTTCAACGGCCGGCCGGAAGAATTTTTCTTGACCGAGGAACCCGGATTGGATGGAACGCTTTCCGTAACGGAAAATTACCTGTGTTCGACTCGGGGTCTTCATTTGTATGCGGGTAAGGCATTCCAGCCGCCGAAAAATGTGCGAGCGAAGATAGCCCTGGAACACATCGGGCGGTTTTCAGTCGAGAATGCCTTGACCGGATGGTCGGGGGGCGAACCGGCCCTCGTATTGGGGTTCCTGCACAATGGGACCCGTTACCACGAGCCGTCTGATAGTCCGTTTGTGACTAATCTTATCCTGAAAAAGGAAGGCCCAGCCGGTTCCGAAGCGTTGTATGACTGGATTAATATTCTCGCGAGTGGCGAGGATCCCACTGGCATCCTGGAGATTACGGAAGCCAAGCCGAACGGCCGGCCCGGACGTAAATACACCTATCATGAAGCGTGGCCGTGCCGTTGGAAAGCGCCCAAATTGAACGCAAACTCCGACACCTACATTGTTGAGGAACTGGAATTTGCCGTTGAACGTGTCGAGCGCGGGTAAGTCATCCGTATCGCAAGTTCGGCAACAGATAATCGCAATATGACAAGCGCCGATTTTCGGTGCTTTTTTTATGACTGTGGCATACAGGCCCAATCGTTGGCGAACGTGTTTTTCCCTGTCCGGCAAGGATTGCCGGTCCTGTCCAGGAAAAGCGTGGGCGCCGAAATTCCACAAGTGCCCGGTACTAAAGGAGTTGAACGGATTCGCCGATAATTGGAACACGGGTTGCTTTCCTTGGCATGGATTGATCTTCCCGCAACGGATTGGAGGTCCCATGGGAACCCTGTTCAGTACGCTCGATATTGCCCGTTCCGGGCTTCAGGTGGCCCAAGTCCAAATGGATGTGGCCGGCCACAATGTCGCCAACGTAAACAAGGAAGGTTACTCGCGCCAGCGGGTGGACCTTGTCAGCCCGACACCGGTCACGCAGTCCTACGGCGCCATCGGACGCGGTGTTCAGGTCAAACTGATCGAGCGCCTGCGGGAAACCTTTCTCGACACGGTCTATCGCAACGAGGCCGGCAATCTTGGGGCGTCGAATATCCGGGCGCCGTATTTCGATCGCATTCAAGACTTGTTCAACGAACCGGGCGATCAGGGATTTGGGTCAAATATCACGGCGTTTTTCGATTCGCTCAACGATTTTGCGAACAATGTCGAGGAAGTGGCGGTGCGGATGTCGGTCGTCAATCAGGCGGAAACGCTGGCGGCCAGTTTCAACCAGTTGGCCCGGCAGATTTACGCGCTGCGAACCAATGCGAACGAGGAAGTCGTCAATACGGTTCCGGACATCAATTCGCTGGCCCGGCAGATTGCCGCGCTGAACGTGACGATTCGCAATTCGGAAGCGGCGGGGGTCAAAGCGAACGATTTGCGCGATGAACGGGATCTGCTGCTGGATCGCCTTGCGGGCACGGTCAATATCCAGTTCCGCGAACGCGACAACGGCCAGATAGATGTGTTGATAGGCGGCGAATCGTTTATTGATGGCGACAAATTCCGTGCGTTGGAAGCCGTGCGCGATCCGGGTATCGATTCCCTGCGGCAAGATCTCGTGACGGTCCGTTTTGCCGACAACGGCCAGGCGGTCAATGTCCAGGGAGGTCTGCTGTATGGCGCCTTGCTGGTCCGGGATACGGATCTGGCCGTGCTGACGAACCGGGTGGATACGTTGGCGGCAACCATTATCCGCGAGATCAACAAGATTCATGCCGCGGGCAATGGCCTGGACAATCTTTCGGGCGTTGTTTCCGCCGCAAATGCCGTGACGGATGCCTCGGCGGCGCTGAATGCCGCGGGATTGCCGTTCGCCGTTGAGCCGGGGAGTTTCGATGTGGTCGTCTACGATTCGTCGGGCAACACCGCAGTTTCAACCGTTCTCGTTACGGCCGCCACGACGCTGGACAGTCTTGCGGCCGATCTCAACGCGATAGGCCACTTTTCGGCGTCGGTCGCCAATGGCGTCCTGAGCCTCGGCGCGGCGTCATCCTACACGTTCTCCTTTGCCAACGACACGTCGGGCGCGCTGGTGGCGCTGGGGATAAACGGACTCTTTACGGGTCATGACGCCGCCGGTATGGGCGTCAACAAGGCCATCGAGGACAATCCCCGGCTGCTCACCTCCGCGTACAGCACGAATGTGCTCGACACGGGCGACAACACCGCCGCGCTGGCCTTGGCGAACCTCCGAAACATGAAGGTCCTGGAAAACGGCGCCGCCACAATCAACGATTATTATGAAACCACGATTGTACGCGTCGGAACCGACGCCCGCGCCAATGAGCAGCAGAACAGCGTGCAGAAATCCTTCGTGGACGATTTTCTGCGGCGCAGGCAGGAAGTTTCCGGGGTTTCCATAGACGAGGAAGTCACCAACATGATGCTATTTCAACGCGGCTTCGAGGCGTCCGCCCGCGTCATCAGCGTCATTGACCGCATGCTCGACGCCCTTTTCAACGCGGCCGCGTAGCGTTACTCCGGCTGGGCGATCCATTCCGCATACCGCGCGGCGATGGTTTCCGGCGATACGGCTCCATCCCAGACGGCAACGCCGTAGCAGAGGCGCAGGGGCTTGTCCGCCCCGACGGTCAAGGGTTCCTTGTGGAGGTTCAGGGTGGCCGAGAGATAAGCGAAGGGCTTTGCCATGGTGAACCATGTCGCCAATCTTATGTTGGCGGGGTGGCTGAACATCGCGACCGTCACCGGATTGCCGTCAACGGCGCCCAGGCAGGCGCACCACGCCGCGGTAAAATTACGCTCGTCGCCCCGCACGATTTCGCCTTCCGCGTTCTCCGCGTTGCTGAAGACGGCGGTGTTGTCCATGGAGGGCGGAAAGCGCATGCCGAGTCCGAAATAGTGCGATCCGGTAAGGGTGATTTGGTCCTTTCCTTCCGGCGGCGCCAGCGTGGAACGCCATGTGACGAGAGTCGCAGTAGGATTTCCGGCGCGGGTTCCGGCAAGGGTCCGGCGTTCGATCGCCATGGCTTCGCCCGATGCCGGTTTCCGCCATTCAATTCGTTGTTCGATCGGATTTCCGCCCGTGAATTTCGTGCTTTCTTCCCGGCCGTTCGCCGGCGTTTCGGCCCAAAAATCAACGCCGTCCACCGCCACGGCGAACATAAGCCCGTGATGATGGATGTGATCCGGCACGTTGTCGCGGAGGACATTGATGCCGGAGGGCGAAAACAGTTGCTGGACATACGGTTTGCGGAGATCCGGGGCTTCATGGCGATAGATCAAGATCTTTTCAAGGGCGTATGTTTCGGCATGCCCTTGGGCGCAGAGTATCAACGGAACCCATGCCCATTTTCGGATGTTCAAGGCGATTCCTCCTCCTGCCGCAAACACGGCGCTTTCGCATCATGATGGGGCAAACGGCGTCCTAAAATCCAATGCGTTTTTTTCGTGGAATCTATCGGGCGCGCGCAATCCGTTCGGCAACGGCGTCCGTTATGAGATCGGCGTAGAGCGCGTTGCCCGCCGGGCTGAAATGCCGGTCAAGTTCGAGATAGAGGTCCGATCTTCCGCGATGACGGCGCATTTCATCCAAGACGGAAATAAACGGGATGCCTGCCCGGCGGCATGCCTCGCCGACGGCGTCGTCCACGGCATGGGTCGTGAGCATTTCGGGAACGACCTGAAATCCAATGCGCTGAACGTTCCGGTACGCGGCGTCGTTGACGTAAAAACCTTCCGGGATGGACAGGGCCAGGACCGGCGCGCCTTCCCGCCATGCGGCCTTGTGTATCCGGCGCAGGTAGTGCGTCATCATGAATACGGGAAATCGCAACCGGCGCGGCGAAACGGTATTCATGAAATAGTCCGGCTCGCCCGTGCTGTGGGAAATGAGCCACGGATTCAGCGTGCCTTCGAGAAAGGCTTCTTTGACGGCGGGTTCGAGCGCGTCGTATCGCGCGCGCATTTTCGGGCCCATGCCGTCCAGGATGTCTTTCGCGCTGCGGGCGAACCACGCGCGCATGTCGTCGGCGCTTTGTTTCGGCGGGGTGTACGGACCGTTGCGCGCCGCCCGGGTTTTCCAGTATTGGTACAGCCTTCCAAGATTGGGATGGTGGCGGAGCGCCATGAGAATGGGCGAAAAACATTGTTGCAGGTCGTCGCCGTTCAGAATGCCGATGAGCACCATGTCGGGTTTCAGCACCGGCAGCACGACATGGGCGATGCGCGCGTATTCTTCGGGACCCGCGGCGGGCTTGCCGAGATTGAGCACTTCCACGTCCAATCCTTTTTGGCGCAGATTGGCCTCCAGCCGCTTGCACCACGTTTCTTCGAGATTGACGCCCCAGCCGTAGGTGAACGAGTCGCCGAGGGCTACTATCCGAAACGCTTTCCCCTTGTTCAATGAGACTTCGTGGTCTCGGAAGCCCAGCGAGTTGATGATTTCGCGGCATTCATAATCGTGCATTTTTGAATGCCCTTCCAGGCCGGGTTCGAACAACAGGCCGAAACGGCCCGTTTGGAGCGTCCGGGCAAGGTATTTGCCGGCCAACCCATCGCAGGCATGGAGAAACAGATCCGCCAGAAGCACGGAAAAAACGACCAAGGCCAGATTGACGGCTATCGCGCGAAGCCTGCTCATTCGTTTCTCCCTATTGCGCGCCCGGCGCGGCTGCCCGTGCAAGGGCGGCTTCCAGTTCCCTGCAACGCGGCTGATCTTCCGGCAGACGACTCGCAATCGCTTGCCACATCGCCGCCGCTTCTGCCTGCCGCCCGGATATTTCGATCGCGGTGGCGGCGGTATAGTGCCGATTCAGTTGCCCGTTGAAATCGGGCACCGGGCTTTCGAGAAACGGCGCGATGGCCTCCTGATCCGTTTCCGTAACGGCCCAGACGCCGAAGGGAAGACGGGGCGCTTCCGGATGCGTCATGCACCAAAAGTAATCCCTGAACGGTATAATGAGCACATGCCCCAGCGCCTCGAGTTTTTCGGCCTCTTCGAGGCAGGCCTGAAAATCGCCGGCCATGAGGCGGGTCTTTATCCCGGTGAAAAAAAACGCGTTTGTTGGCGTGAGGAACCGGCTTTGTTCAAATGCGGCCCGGGCTGCTTCTTGGTCTCCCTTTGCAAGTGACACAAACCCCCGCAGGGTGGGTTCGGCTTCGTAGTTCCGCGCGTAGGCATCCGCCAGTTCGATTTCGCCGGCGCGCAACAAAAAGAAAACCCGCTGCCATTCGTCGAGAATCTCATAGTTGTAAGGGAACGGGTCGGGCAACATGCGCAGGATCATCTGGATATATTTCTCGCGTTTTGGCAGATCCAGTTCCGCCAGTCCGAGCGTGTTTAGTTCC
The DNA here is from genome assembly GCA_035450225.1 of Candidatus Hydrogenedentota bacterium. Lineage (NCBI taxonomy): Bacteria > Pseudomonadati > Candidatus Hydrogenedentota > Candidatus Hydrogenedentota bacterium. The sequence continues at coordinate 18,135 of DAOTMJ010000036.1, read as the reverse complement.
GCCTCGCAACGCATGCGATCTTCGTCGGAGAGGCATTGAGGCGGAACAAGAGCGTCGCTGCTTCCGCGCATTACGGAATACACGGCCAGATTTTCCCAACCGGGAAATTCCCTGAATTCGCACACGAGCCCCGCCGCGTTCAGTTTGTGTTCGAGTTCGGGAATCGGTCCGGTATTGCGACACTGCGCATAGATGATCCAGGCGCGTTCGATCGTTGCCGTCCCTGACGAGCGCCCCATCATCGAGGCGCACACGTCCGTTGTCACCTGAAAATTGTTGACGCACAGAAAGGGATTGGGGAGATCCCACCCGTTGGCGCGAATGATGTGCGGCTCGAAAATGTCGCAAATCAGCACCGGTTCATGCGGCTTTGCGTTGGACCGGATGTAATCGGTCGTTGACGACCAATGCGTAATGACGGTTGACGCATGGCCGGCGCGAAGATCGTACAGGCAGCCCGCGGCAAGCAACACGGCGACCGGCGCGCGCCACCGCCGCCACGGCAAACAGGCCACGACGCCGCCCGCAATCGCAAAACGGCCGATGGCCATGTAGCCAAGATACCGCGGAACAAGATACGCAACCGTGAATACATGATTCAGCGCGCCCGCAACGAGCAGCGGCACGGTCATGAGGATTAACAGGAACAGAACGGGGGGAGAACAAAGTCTCCGGCCGCCGGCGATGGAAATGCGTTTCACGCCAAGCCCGTCCAACGCCATCATGACCACCATGGCCAGCATCAGAAACGCAAAGACGCCGGCCAGCGCCCATTGCGATTCGCCGCAAAAGCAATCTATGAAATTGCTCCATCGAAACGGTTCGTTCATGATGACCAGAGGAGGGTTCAGGTACATTTTCAGGAACAGCGGGAAAATGCACAGCAATTGAAGCAATATCCATGTTGCGACCGTCCGGAAACGCGTCCGAACGATCGCGAGAAGCGAAACCATTTCGGCAAGCACAAGAAAGAGGCTGAAAAAATGCGTGAAGACGGCCACGACGTTGATGGCAAGACATCCCGCCCACCATCGAAAACGACCGTCCTGCAATGCCCGGACGAACAGGTAGGCGGAAAGGGCGCAGAAAAACATCATGGGCGCATAAAAGCGAAGCGTTTTCGCTTCCCAAATTTGGGCGGGCGCCACGGCGAAACAGAACAGGGCCACCAACCCTGCCGTCCGGCCGAACACGCGCGCGCCCACGGCATACGCCAGCGGCAGCGAAAACAGGCCAAAGGCCATCGGCAGCATGCGCAACAACAAGATGTCTTCGCCCACGACCCGTGCCCAGACATATTGCAGGAAAAAGTATACCGGCGGGGTGAGTCCGGTGCTGAGCACGTCAATCAACGCCGAATAGAGCGAATAGGTCGAGGCGCCGAGAAAACCCACCCCGCCCACGTATTCGTCGAACCACAAGTTTTGATCCGCAAGGCGGTACAAGCGAAGGGCGGCTCCCGCCAACACGATGCACGCGCCGGCCCAGATGTCCCAGCGTCCGGGAAAATGTATCCGCTTGACCATTGTCATCGCCTGGGTTCGCCGCCGCCGCGCAGGCGTCCATGACCGCCCTTCACGACCGGGCGCGCGGCGGGAGCCATTCCTCCCATTACCAGAAATACCGAATGCCGTCCATGGCCACCTTGAACATCGTAACCGGCGACCGGGGAATGGCGTGTGGAAACAGGCAGGTGGCTATGCGGAATACGGTAAATGAAAAACCGATCTTGCGCGCGATGCCGAGAGGGAGCCGGCCGCGAATCAATCTTTTTATCCACGGCGTCATGAAGTTCGGAACGGTGCAATACATGGTGCCGAGGCAGGCGATGCGGGCCTGAATTTCCTTTTCCCGCCGGGTATAGCAATTCAGCGGACTCAATGCGCTGAATCGCGTGATCAGATCCGCATCCGGTTCAAGATATTCGTTTTCCTCGGCAATTTGGGCCAGTTTGGTGCCGCGCGAGGGACTGCACACGCTGAAAGTGGGCACGGTCAGACCGAGACGGCGCGTGAATTCAAGCGATGTGAAATCGTCTTCGAGCGTCGTGCCCGGGATGGCCACCATCGTGTTGCCATAGGTTCGCAGTTTGTACTTGCGCGCCAGTTCGAATGCGTTCACCATTTCCTCATCGGACAAGCGCCGCTCCAGAATGCCGTTGCGAATGGCCTCCGTGCCGGCTTCGACCGCCATGGACACGGAGTAACAGCCGGCCTTGGCCAGCAACCGGGCCGTATCTTCGGTGAACGTGTTGGGCCGCATGAGGCAGTAAAAGGGTATGCGTATGCGGGCCGCGTATTTTTCCGAAAACTCCTCCAGCCATTCATCCGCCCGCAACGCAAAAATATCGTCGAAAAAGCGGATGAACCGCACCGGCGGATACCGCTTGATCACCTCCTCGATTTCGGCGAGCACATGCTCGACCGACCGGCGCCGCATAATCGGCCCGCAACCCTTGAACATATTGTTGTAGGCGTGGTTGTAGCAGTACGAGCACGAAAACGGGCACCCGCGGCCCGTAATGAACGACCGCAGTCCCGTGTGCGGCAGATACGGCACCGCGCGGTAGTACAGGTCGCGATCCGCGAACGGGTACGCGTCCTGATCGACGATAAGTTCGCGTTTCTCCGCCCCGGCGCCTGTAAGCGCAATGTTGGGAATGCCGGCGAGATCCTCCCCGTTTTCCAGCCGCCGAAGCACCTCCGGAAACGCCCGTTCGCCGTCGCCCTGGCAAATCGCGTCCAGTTCCATTTCGTCGAGAATGCCCGGTGAAAACGTGGGGTGGGGACCGCCCATGATGCGAAAGACGCGCTTGCCGGTGGCGCGCATCCGGCTTTTCAAGGCATCGTCGGCTTGCTTGAACGCGTCAATTTCACTGCCGATGACGCTGTAGGCGACGACATCGGCCCCAAACGTTTCGACGGCCTTGACCAGTGGTTCTTTCTTGAGAATCGTCAACCCTACCGCATGCCCGGCCTTTTTAGCAATGGCCGCCAACAGCATGACGCCATGCGGTTCGATGGCATACGGAATACGAATCACGAAAAGAACGCGCAACGCCCGGCACTCCTATCCCCTTTTTGGCTGTCGTTGCATCCGCAAAGAGCCAAATCCGGGGAATTTTCACGGTTTTTTCTATATACAAATCGTAGGAAAAGTATATAGACAACAGGGCGACAAAACAACACGATGCCGGAGCAAACGCATCGAATTTCACCAGATATCCATAAGCCTGTTTTAATGCCTTAAAGTCTGGCTTCTATAAATAAAAAACAACAAGAAAGTCTTGGGCGATTTGTGCAAGCAATTGAACTTTCATGATTAGGCAAGTGCGAAAACAGCGGGGTTTTGAGCGCGATGACGATTTCGATGACGCGATCTCCACGGCAGGGGAAATCCAGGGGGCATTCGCCGTACAATCGCGTTCATGTACCTTGTTCGATTCACATGCGAGGGTTTTCGAGCCCTGCACGCGGTAGCGTTCGATCCCGCGCCGGGTATAAATCTGATTGTCGGCGACAATGCGCAGGGTAAGACATCGTTGCTCGAAGCGATCCTGTTCGCGGCGACCGCCCGCAGCCATCGCGCCCTTTCCGAAAGCGAATTGGTGCGGGCGGGCGCCGATTTTTTCCAGATCCGGGTCGAGGCGCGGCGCGATCCGCACCCGATCGCGATTGACGCGCGCTGGTATCAGGGCGTCAAACGCTTTCGGGTGAACGGCGTTCTTCAGGCGCGGATCAGCGACATTCTCGGCAAGTTGTGTGTCGTTCTGTTTTCGCCCGAAGACATTTCCCTGATCAAGGGGACGGCGGCCCATCGCCGCAAATTTCTCGACATGGAACTTTCGCAAATCAGCCCGCGCTACCTTGCCGCGCTCCAGTTTTACCGGCAATCCCTGCGGCAGCGCAACGAAGTGCTTCGCGCGGCCGTTCCGGACGCCGCCCAACTGGACGCCTGGGATGCGCAACTGGTTCAGCACGGGGCCGTCCTGATGCAGGAACGCGAGGCGTTCATTGCCCGGCTTTCCCAATTCGCGGCCGAGTCCTACCGTCGCGTGGCCGGCGGGGAAACAATGGCCATCGCCTATGAACCGGACGCCTCGTCGCCCGGCGATTTTGCCAAAATTCTTGGCAAGGGCCGTGCCGGCGACATTCGCCGCCGCGCCACGATGCGCGGGCCGCATCGCGACGATCTCGATTTCCGCGTCGAGGGACAGTCCGCCCGCGCGTTTGCCTCGCAGGGCCAGCAAAAAACCGCGGCGCTCGCCGTCCGCATGGCCGAACTCGAATTGGTCAGGGAACGCATCGGAGAGTATCCGGTCTTCATGCTCGACGAGGTTTTCTCCGAACTTGACGAACATCGGTCGCGTCAGTTGATCGATTCGCTGGATCCCGGCGTTCAATGCCTATTGACGGCCACCGCCGTTCACCGGCGGCATTCCTTGTTGAGTCGCGAACATGCGACGTTTCGAATCGTGCAGGGCAACCTTGAAAAAGAATAAGATCGAATCATACGGCCCGGACGGAACCGTCTGTTTTCACGGGTTATTGGAGCAATTTTGTTTACGATAACGAGCAGAAACGCGAGCTGGAACGCGAGCAGGGTGGAGGCGAAGCGCATTTTCGGAGCAGGCTCAGGTGAAAAAGCGTGGCATTGAGAGCATTGGCGAGGTGCTCGCCAAACTGACCAAGACGACCAAACTGGGGCGCCAAATCGAAGAAGCGCACATCTGGGAATGGTGGCCCGAGATCGTGGGGCCGGTTCTTGCCGAGCACGGTCGTCCGCATGCCATCCGCGATGGCGCATTGACCATCGAAGTGGACAGTGCGGTTTGGATGAACAAATACGCCTACCATAAATGGGATATCCTCAAACGCATCAATCAGCGGGCCAAACGCGAACTCGTTTCCGATCTTTTCCTGCTGCTTACGCCCGACGAGGAACCCTTGCCTCCCGCGCAGCCGTCCGGGGAGAATTGAAAGGGGATCGGGCTGCGGCGGTTGCACGGCCGTCGGTGCTCCCGGTAGGATGGGCGTTATGAGTCGCACGTTGGTGATTATACCGGCTTATAACGAGGAAGAGACGATCGCGCAGGTCATTGAGAATGTCCGACGCGATGCGCCCGGTTGCGATGTGCTGGTGGTGGATGACGGGTCGTCGGACGGCACGCCGGACGTTGTAACGAACACCGGTGGCGCGGCCCTTGTGCGGCTCCCGTTCAATCTGGGCATCGGCGGCGCCATGCAAACGGGATACCGGTATGCGCTGCGGAACGGCTATGACATTGCGGTGCAGTGCGACGCGGATGGGCAACATCCGCCGCGCCGCATACCGGATCTGGTGCGGCATGTGGAGGAAGGCGCGGCGGACCTGTTGATCGGTTCGCGCTATGTCGCCGACACGGCTTATGCGCCGTCGCTGACGCGCCGCATCGGAAAATCGCTCATGTCCCGGCTTGTGGACACGTTGATTGGGGGTGGCATTACGGACACGACCAGCGGATTTCGCGCGGCCAACCGGAAGGTCATCGCTCTTTTCGCCAAGGACTACCCGGACGATTACCCGGAGGCCGAGGCGTTGATTATGCTGTACAAGAACGGCCTCAAGGCCGCCGAAATGCCGGTGGACATGCTGCCACGGCAGGGCGGGCGCACGTCCATTCGTCCGCGCCACGCGGTCTACTATATGGTCAAGGTCGGCCTGGCCATTCTCGTCCACATGTTGCGCAAAGGAGGAGCCGCCTGATCCATGGAGCCATCATCCCAAGCCGCCTTCACCGCGCCGCACCGCATCGGCCTGTTGATCTTGAGTCTCGCCTTGTTTCTTTTGGTAATCGAGTTGGTGCGCCGGCGGCGTTTCAAGGAACGGTATGCGCTATTGTGGATCGGCGCATCGGCGGGTGGCCTTGCCGTGGGCATTTTCCCGGGGATCATTGTCTGGATCGCGCGCGTCACGCACGTGCAGTTTCTGACGGTCTTCTTCGCGACGGCGTTTCTGTTCCTGTTGTGTCTTGTGTTGAGTTTCAGCATGGTCATTTCGCGGCTGGCGGATGAGAATCGTGTGCTTGCGCAGGAGCTTGCGCTGCTCGAACACCGTTTGAAGCGGTTGGAGGACGGCCATGAGCGGCCATCCGGCGAATAAGTGGCGCGCAGCCGCCGTGCTTGCGGCCGATATTTTATGCGGCGCGTGGCTTGTCGGCGGAAGCCTCTTCTTTTTTCTGCGCTTTTCGATGACGTTCTACGCGGAGAACAAGGCCGCCGTGGATTCGATTCTCGACGGACTTTTCCCCGCGCAACGCTAATTGCGTGAAACGATATGCGCGGGCCGCCCTTTGTTATTTGCCGCCGTTTTCCACATGTCGGGCGAGTTGCGAAGGGATTTCGATGCCAAGTTGCCGGCATTCGGCCAGTTGGGCTTTGGCATCCGCGAAACGGCCGGCACCGCACAGCATCTCGATAAACCGCATACGGACCTGCGGGTGTTTGGGATCTATTTGAATGGCCGCCTTGAAGGCGGCGGCGGCGCCATCCATATCGCCTTTGCGAAAGAGCGTGGCGCCGATGCTGACCGGCTTTGCCGGGTCGGCCGGGTCGAGTTCCGCGGCCTTGCGGTAAGCCTCGAGTGCGCCATCCAAATCGTTTACGGCAAAAAGGGCGTGTCCCAGCGCAAACCATGGCCGGGCCTGATCCGGAAAACGTTCCGAAAACGCCCGCCATTCGTGTATGCGCGCTTCGGCGTCGCCACGCCGCCGCAACAGGACATCCAGTTTTTCGTACGGCATGAAACAGGACGGGTCGGCGGCAATCCACTTGCGATAGCGCGCCATGGCGGCTTCGTCGTCGGTCAGCGGATCGTGCGGGGTTCCCGTGTTCGGCGGCCGGGCCGTTCGATTCGAGAGCAACCCGGTTTCATACAGTTTCCTGATTTCACCGGCCAGATAATCGGCCACGACGCGATTGCCTTCGGCATTCAGATGGATATCGTCCAGAAAAATCCGGTCCGAATGCTCTTCAAGCAATGCATGGAGCGATATCGCGGGCGTGTGGGCGAGGCGCGCCGCTTCCGTGACGATTCCCGCGTAATGCGGCTGGTTCAATTCTTCCCCGATTATTTCCGAAAGGGCCGGCCATGCGAGAAACACGGCCTGTGCGCCGTGCGCCGCGCAGACGTTTTGAATTTCGATAAGGCAGTCGAGCATTTCGCCGGGGCGCAACCGCGCCTTGCGCGGACTGAAAAGCGGGGCGCGATCCAAATGTGCGCCGCGGACCGCGTCTTTCAACAGCGAAATGAAACCGAACGGAGACGCCTTCGGATTTTCCCAGTCGCAATCGCCGATTCCCGGGGCGGGAATTTCGACCGCGTCGTTGTAGGCGAAGCAGACCAGCACAAGGTCGGGATCGAGATCCATTCCACGTTCGCGCAGGTATTGCAGGCCTTGAAGCGTGGTATATCCCGGCACGCCCGCATTGACGACATCCACCGAGCCGGTTTGCTCGCGGTCGAACGCCGCTTGCAGATACACCGGATAGGTATCGCCGTCGCCGACACCAAGTCCGTAGGTCCTTGAATCGCCGATGGCGAGAATGCGGAACCGCCCACCTTTGGGTGAAAGCGGCGCGCCGCGCAACCCGTGTGCATTGGTCGAAGCCGTCCACTGCTGCGTCACGCCCTTGAACGAATAGCCCTGCGGCACGTCTTTCAGGTTCGGCTTCAACCGCCACATCAGGACCGGATCGTATTCGTGGCACATTGTCCAGTTGAGATGAACGGACGAAACCAGCATGGCCCGTTCTTTCCGATTTGCGAGAAAGCGTCCGGCGCCTTCGATCACGCCGGCGGCGATGATCAGCGATGTTAGCAACAACACCATGTTTTTCAGGCGTATCCACGTCATAATGCACGTTTTCCGGGGTCATTCGCCATGCGTATACCTGCATTCGTAATCGAAGGACGAATCCGAAACCCGAAAATCCGGCGACAGAGACAACATGGATTGCATCACGTTGTCCATGCGCCTACCGTTCCCATTTTTCCCGCACAATATAGGCGGGGTCTTTTCGCAGGCTGATGAAATTGCGGATCGTGAATTCGCCGATCAGCGACAACACCGCCAGCAGCACAAGGAGCGCGAAGGCCAGCGCATTGAGGATCAGCCCCGTCGTGACTTGGTCCAACACGCGAAAATCCACGAAAACACCCGCCAAGATCCGCAGCAGAAACAGAACGCTGGCGAACACACATGCCGCCGCGAGCCATTGAAACGGACGTTGGAGCATTTTCATCAGGTTGTCCATGTTGTAGGCCCACAATTTTCGGAACGTCCACCCGGACGCGCCGTATTTGCGTGGGAAATGCGTCACGGGCACTTCCCGGCATCGCTGGGCCTTTGCAATCAGGTCCACGTTGCTGAACACGTGAAACGGGCCGTATTCAAACGCGCGCACAATTTTGGCGTTGTATATTTTGAAGGTGCACCCGAAGTCGCGAAAGGCGCTTTGCGACGCGCGCCGCATGATGATATTGGCCAGGCGCGACGGCACGACGCGCCAGAACGAATCCCGCCGGTTGGCGCGATAGCCGCTTACCACGTCGTACCCCTTGTCGTATTCGGCGACGAGCAGCGGCAAATCGGCGGGGTCGAGTTGCAGATCGCTGTCCATAAGCACGATGGCCTTGCCGCGCGCCTCGGTTATCGCGGCTGTGATGGCGGCCTGTTGGCCCGCGTTTTTAAACAGGTCCATCACGACGCGAACATTGGGATCGCGGGTGAAAATGGCCTTCAATTTTTCAAACGTCGCGTCCGTGCTGCCGTCGTTGACCATGATGATTTCGTGGGGGCGTCCCAAGGTCGTCAGGGCCGCCGAGAGCCGCGCATGGAATTCCTCGATGCTGTTCTCCTCGAAATAGCACGTGATCAGCACGGAAAAATCCGGCGCTGTTCGTTCGTCGTGCATTACCAGAATCTCCAAGAGACACTCAAAACCCAAAAGGCGGACACCCCGTTGCCGTTTCCGTCTCGCCGCTTGACAGAGACATTGCAGTCGGGCCGCATGCGACATTCATTATGGCACAGGATGAACGGCGGCCTCATCTTCGCATCGCCTGGAGCACGGCGGGGGTGATTAGTTCGGCGAATAATCGGTGGCCTTTCGGTGTAAAGTGTCCATCCAGTGCGTAATACAAATCCGATTCGGTCCGGTGTTCCCGAAAGGCGCTCGTTACCGTGGCAAAAGGAATTTCCGCCCGGTTGCACGCGGCGCGGATCGCCTCGTCGGGCGCGTCCGATGCGAGCATGGCCGAATCGCAGGTATAACCGAGGCGCCGGTACCCCTGCAGCGCCGTTTCGTTGACATACGCTCCCAGAGGCACGGAAACGACCAGTACCTCCGCTCCGTTATGGAGCGCCGCCTCGCGAATGCGGACGAGATGGGCGGCCACCGCACCGATGGCCGTCGCGTTCGCATGCGCCTCGCCGGGAAGGGCCGCGTTCCGCAGCAAATCGGGATATTTGGTCGCGACATTTATCACAAATGGATTCAGGTTTCCGGATTCAAAGGCCTGTCTCACTTCCGGATCGAGGGCATCGTACCGGGCGCGCTGATCCGGCTTCATTTTTTCCAACACCTGCCGCGCTGCGTCGGCCTGATCGGAACGATTTTTCTCCACGTTGGCATTCAGGGGCGGGCGGACGGGTTGCGAGGCCGTCGCCGGTTTCAACACGCCCCGGCGTTCCTGCACGAGTTGCAGCAGATGGGGCCATAGCCGGTTTGCGGTCCGGACAATCCAGGAAGGCGCCGGAGCGGATCGGGGGGGATCTCCGGTCATGTCGTCTGTTTGCAGGAGGGCCACCACGATAAGATTCGGCTTAAGCACTGGAATCGCGCGTTCGGCGGCGTCCGCGTAAAAGGCCGGATCGGCGCCGGGCTTGCCGAGGTTCATTACCGCGGCGTGACATCCCCGCGCGCGCAACATGGTTTCGAGTTGTTTGGGCCATGTCTGTTCCGCCTCGACGCCAAATCCATAGGTAAACGAGTCGCCCAGCGCCATGATGCGGTACGCGCCGCGGGGAATGGCCAGCGGTTCCACGTCGCGGTACCCGTAGCGGTTGATGCGCACGGTGTACTTAAATTCACCGGTGTCGTACGCCATTTCGGAACCGGGCGGAAATACCAGTTCCATGCTGGAGGGAAGCGGATTGGCGTCCACAAACAGAGCCGCCGCGCGATCGGCGGCCACACTCATGCCGACCGCCGCGGCAATCCCCGCGCACAGCAACCCCACATTGACCAGCCAATGCCGCACGGAAAGAAGCGACCCACATTATTGCGGCGGCAGGGGAATGGGAGGCGGCATGATGCCTTGCTGCATCATGGCTTCTTGTTCCGCCTTGATCATGTCGGCTTCTTCCTTCTTTTGCGCCTCGGCGATCCGCTTTTCCTCCTCTTGGATCAGCCGTTCCTGTTCGGCGCGGATTCGCGCCTGTTCTTCTGCCACCGCTTGTTGTTCCCGTTCAAATTCGGCGCGGGCCGCTTCAGCTACGTCCGCATCGCCCCGCAATACGAGTTTGGGTTTCTTGCCGCCGGTCGCCGGCTCCGTGGCATCGCGTGAATCGCCGTCCGCATCGGCTTGGACACGTTCGGGCGATCGGCCGGCCGGCGTTTTCGGTTTTGCGGCCGGGACCGCGTCAAGCGCCCACAAACCGAGGTTTTGCATTTTGGCCCCGGCCTCCAGATCCCGATAGCGCGCATTGTCCGGCGCGGTCATCCGGTTCCACACCCCCATGCCTTCGCCAAGAACCAACTGCGCCAAATCGGTCCCATCCGATAAAAAGACCGTGCCTGTTACGATGCGATCCGAACGCTTGACCACCACAACCTTGACTTCCTGATCGAGCGCCCGATTGGCGGTGAACGCTTTGGCCTGTTTGCCTTCCGGTGTTTTGGAATCGGGCGACTTGACCCCGTCGAGAACGACCAAGTCGCGTTGTCCATCATGTTCGACTTGGATGATATGGCCGGACGATACCGACGTTACTTTGCCGGTGAACTCCTCCGCGCCGGCAAAAGACACGGCGCCCATCGTACAAGCAACCGTCACAACGGCGAAACCAACTATTCTTTGCATGGCCATCCCCTTTTCCGTAGCCGGGCCTGACAATCTGCATTCACTCCAACCGACTCCAGTGTATGCCATGAAATATTTCCTGTCAACTGGCTGGCCTTTTGACAGGCCGTTTGCCTGCATCAAGGAGTTTTTGTAAAAGCGTTTATCCGTGGGTGGAGGATGGTCTTTTATTGACGGCTCTTTGGTTCCCCGTCTCCGCCGGTGCAAAACAGGACGTGCTGTCCAGTCTGTCATTCATGGAACGTAAAAACGCACAACGCCCGCGTCAGCCCTTGTTTTCCCGCGACAGATGCTTGTGGGCAAATAGAACAAGCCGCCAGCTGCCATAGGCGAAGAATGGAGCGGCATAGACGTCTCCGCTGTAGTGGACATGCTGCGCGATAACGCCGAAGGCCACGAAGATTGTTCCCGCCAGGAAAAACCATTTCAGGCGCGGCGAAGTGGCTGTCAGATAGAGCAGGAACATGGCCGAAGTGTGTCCGCTGAAGAAGAGGTCCTTGGTGATCAGCGAGCCCGTGCCGAGATATTCGACGATGGGATCCGCGAGCGGGATGATGGTCGGCAAGGGTTCGAGCGGCACCAGATAGAGCGCGATGGTGCGCAGAAAAACGAGCAGCGCCATCGCCTGGAACGCCTTGGCCAGCCGATGGGGATCGCGAGCCAGAAAATAAATGCCCGTCAGAATGGACGGCCAAAGCACAAAAAAGATGGGCCACGTCAGGCGAATGGGGCCTATCGCGCGCAAAACGGGATCGTCGAGCGGAACGCCCGGCCGCGCCTGGCCGAACAGCATCAGTTCCGCGCAAATCCGCACCGAAAGGACCAGCAGCAACAACGTCAGCGCGCATTCGGCGGCAAAATACCTGTTCCAAAGGGCTTCACGCCAGATCGTGCTTATCGAGGGCTTTTCCGGAACCGTTTCCGATGACATGCTGTTATCTCTTCAGGCGGTGACCGCTCTTCCGAAGAATTCGGGGCCGCGCATTTCCCCCGTTTCTGTTCCGCCACGCAAGAAAAGCGGGGAATAGCGGGAATTCCACGGGAAAAACGTTATCTAAAATAGAAATAGACAATCACGTGGGGGGTCATGGAGATGACGGTCCATAGTCGCAGATCGGTCCATACCGACTTGTAGGGACGGCCCCGGTTCACATAATCCTTGTTCAAAAACAGGCCGACCCATGCCATGGCGGTCAGAAACAACCCCACGCCGCAAACGCCGGCGGCCCAGTCGGGCAACATGCGCAAGGCATTGTCGATCGGGGTGAAGATGGGCGAGAGGACGGGATAGAACACGACCTTGCAGAAATTCTGAAGCATTTCTTCCATTAGTGCGCGATCCTTTCTTGCAGTGCTTCCTGGGCCTCCTCGTCCAGCACGACGGAACTCCACACCATTCCGCGCAGTTTTTCGTCCGATTCGGGCTTGGTCAGCAGACTGACCACAATCGTGACAATGAGCGCAAAAACAAACGACCACCACGCCACGAAGAGGAACGGTTCCTCGGACGGGAATAGTCCGGGGGTATACTTGAGCACAAAGCAGCACATCACGCCGAGAACCAGTCCGGCCAGCCCGCCGTATCCCGTTGCGCGGCGCCAGATGATACCCAAGAGCAGAATCGCCAACAACGGCCCTTGGAACAACGAGAGAATCGTCTGCATGAAGACGTAAATTTGCTCGCGGTTCGCGATCGGCTCGGCCAGAAGTGCCGTCGAGACGATCAGCGACGCGGTGATGACCCGGCCCATGCGAAGCGCCGTTTTTTCGCTCATCGGCCCCTTGCCGACCCAGTTGCGGAGTTGTCCGATGATGTCGGTGATAAAAATAGTGCTGGTGGAATTCAGGGTGGCCGAGATATGCGACATCATCGCGGCAAAGAGGGCGGCGAACATCAACCCGCGCAGTCCCGCCGGCATCAACAGACGAATCATTTCAGGCACGGCGCGATCGGCGTTTTCGGGTCCCAACTGGGGAACCAGCACAATCGCGCAAAGTCCCGGCAAGGCCACCATCAGGGGGATGAAGGCTTTGAGGAGACCGCCGAACAACATGCCGCCTTTTGCGTCCCACTCGGATCGCGCGCCGAGCGTGCGCTGCACGATGACTTGGTTGCCGCTCATGTAGGCGACGGCCATCACGAGGCCAAGGCCGAACACGATGCCCGTCCATGGAAAAGGTCCCGTCGTGTCATGGGGCAACAAGAGGGTGAAATGATCCTGGAATTCCGGTCCCCTGGCCAGGACCTTTTCCTTGAGCACCGACCATCCGCCGACTTCCCACAGACTGAGCGCCAGCAGTCCGAAACCGCCGACATACATCACGATCAACTGGACCACGTCAGTGAAGACGACGGCGGTCAAACCGCCCGAAAACGTGTAAATGCCTGTGATGCCCGCCGTAATCCACAACGTCCAGTAGGGATTCCAGCCCAGTACCGTCCCCATGAGTTTATCGGCGGACAGCCATTGCATGATGGCCAGCATGAAGAACAGCACCACCGCCCAGATGAGCCCGTTGATGAACTGGACGGCCGTGTTGTACCGGCGGCCCAGGAATTCCGGGATCGTGAACACGCCCGACCGCCAGAAGTACGGCACGAATACGAAAGCCGCGATGACCATCGCCGGCATTGAACCCATCCAGTCGAAATTCGCCGCCGACACGCCGTTGCGGTATGCCGCGCCCGCCACCGCCACGAAATCCGTCGCCCCGATGTCGCTGGTCACGATCGAAAAGCCGATCGCCCAGAACGGCAACGCCTTGCCGGCGATGAAAAAGTCCTCGGCGCTGCCCACGAAGCGCGTGCAATAGATTCCCAGCATGAGGGAACCGGCCATATAGACGAAAATGATGATGACGTCTATAAAATGAAGCCCGATATATTGTTCCATGTACCACTCCCTGCTTCGTGCATCAAACGTTACACTGCCCGCTGCGGGCCGCTTGGAAGGCCCAAGTATGCCACGATTCGTAAGGCCATACAAGAATTCAGATCATCCCTTTTACCGAGCCTCGCTCGTTTCGTATCGTGCCCGTAACCGAGGGATGAGCCTGTTTTTTTACCCATGCGCTTCTTCCAATACAGTTTTCCAAAGCGGTTGACTTCGCACATGGGGAACACTACCATGATAATCGGTTTTGGGGTAACGGCGTGATGGCGCATAAGGCAGGCGAGGCGAGGATCTCATTCCGCGCGGCTTTTGCCGGCGGCGCGCTGGCGGCAGGGTTGGGTGTTTGCACGCTGGCCGGATGGACGTTCGGCTGGCTGCGGCTGGCCAGTTTTTCGAAGGATTTCATCCCCATGGCGCCGAGCACGGCGGCGCTGTTCATCGTGTTTGGGTCGGCGATTATGCTGCGCGCGTGTGCGACGGCGAAGGGAACCCGGCGGCTGGGGAAGACGCTCGATCTGGTGGGAACCTTAACGGCGATCGTTCTGCTGGTGTTGTCGTGTCTCGAGGTGCAACTCCCGGTCGAGCACTTGGGATTATCCGTTGCCGACACCTTCGGCGGCGCGCCGCTTGGCCACATGTCGCCCATCACGGCGTTTTGCTTCGTGTTGGCGGGTTTTTCGTTTCTGGCTTCGTTTGCGTCCACGCCCGAACGTCCACGGCTGGCCATCGAGGCCTTTTTTCTGGCTTGCCTGCTTGTGGCGATATGCGCCGTTTTGCTGCTGGGATATCTTTCCGGGCGCCCGTTTTTCTATGGCGGTTCCATTATTCCACCGGCCGTCTCAACCCTGCTGGCTTTTCTGGCGCTGGGCGTGGCTTTGCTGTCGTTTTCCCGGGTGGGTTTGTGGCCGCATAACGAGCCGGTTCGCCGTGCATCCTCGCTGCTCGTAATGGTGTTCCTTGGACTCATAGCCGGGACGATTGCCGCGGGGCATTTCTACTATCAAAATTACAAGAACCATTTCCGGGCCGAGATCGAGCGCGAATTGACGTCCGTGGCCGAACTCAAAGTGAGCGAACTCGTGCAGTATCGCAACGAGCGACTGGCCGATGGCGCCACATTCTTTGGCAACAAGGCCTTTGCCGGACTGGTCAAGTCTTTCTTTGCCGAGCCGGAAAACGCAATGATCGCAAGTCAATTGCAGAGTTGGCTGGCCAAGTATCAGGAACACTATCAATATGATCGCGTCTTCCTGATGGATGCGGATTGTGCCGAACGCCTGTCGGCGCCCGAGGCGTCGTCGCCGGCATCGTCCGCTGTGCGGGCGGGCGCGGCGGACGTGCTGCGGACAGGCCGCGTGGCCTTGCAGGATTTTCACCGGAACGAATACGACGACTGTGTATACCTGACCGTTCTGATCCCCATAATGGACGATCGGGATGGCGGACGCGGGATAGGTGTTCTGGCCTTGCGCATCGATCCGCAGACCTATCTCTACCCGTTTATCAACCGCTGGCCCACACCGAGCGAAACCGCCGAGGCCGTAATCGTTCGCCGGGAAGGAAACGAGATCGTTCACCTGAACGATCTTCGGTTCCAGAAGAACACGGCGCTTGTCTTGCGTTTCTCCTTGGACGATACGGACATGCCCGCGGCAAAGGCGGCGCTGGGGCAGGAGGGGATCGTCGAAGGGCGCAACTACAAAGGGACGCCCGTGCTGGCCGCATTGCGCGCCGTGCCCGATTCGCCATGGCTGCTCGTTGCCCAGAAGGACTTGGACGAGGCCTATGCGCCTTTGCGCGAACGCTTGTGGCAGATGATTGCGGTAATCGCCTTCCTGCTTGTCGGGGCCGCCGTGGCCGTGGGATCGGTCTTCCGGCAACAGCATCTGCGCTTCTACCAGGAGCGATACCGTGCCGCCGAGGCGTTGCGCGCGAGCGAGGAAAAATTCCGGGGCATGGCCGAGCATTTGGCCGACGTCCTGTATACAACCGATGACAAGGGGGTTATCACCTACGTCTCCCCGTCGGTCCGGCTGGTGTTCGGCCTGGATCCGGAAGACATGATTGGGCGATCTTTCTCGGAATTTCTGGCGGAAGGGGAGGCTTCCCATGCGTTGGACGTCTTTTGGACGGCGATTCAGTCCGGGCATCCCCAAGAGGGTTTCCGGGCGGAGATGAAGCGCCGCGACGGTTCCTGTTTCACGGGGGAATTGAACAGTTCCATCCTCTGGAAAGACGGCCGGGCCGCGGGAACCATCGGCCTTATCCGCGACATTTCCGAACGTTTGCGGACCGAGAAGGAATTGCGGGCGCTCTTTGAATACGAAAAGGCGTTGTTGGCCGCCATACCCGACATCGTTATGGAGGTGGATGCCAACAAAATTTACACCTACGCCAACGAGGCCGGCCTCGCGTTTTTCGGGGATGACGTGGTCGGCAAGGAAGCGGCCGATTATTTTGTCGGCGATCAGCATGTTTACGAGGAAGTTCAACCGCTGTTCAATGGCGACGAAAACGTGATTTATATCGAAAGCATGCAGCGCCGGCGCGACGGGGAACCGCGTTTGCTCGCCTGGTGGTGCCGGGTGCTCAAGGACGAAAACGGGCAACCCGTCGGCGCCATTTCGTCGGCGCGCGATATCACCGATCGGCGCAGGGAGGAAGAGGATCGGAAGCGGCTCGAGGCACAGTTGCGGCAGGCGCAGAAGATGGAGGCGGTGGGCCTGTTGGCGGGGGGCGTGGCGCATGATTTCAACAATCTGTTGCAGGGCATTCTAGGCTATACGGAGTTGGTGCTGTGCGATTCATCGCTCGGCGACAAGATCCGGGCGGATCTGATCGAAGTACAGCGTGCGGCCGAGCGCGCGGCCCAGTTGACCCGGCAACTGCTGGCATTCAGCCGCCGCCAGGTCATCGATCCGCAACCCATGGATCTCAACGCGGTGGTGGCCGAACTGGCGCGCATGATCCGCCGCGTAATCGGTGAACATATCGAACTCGACGTGATCCCTGGCCACGACCTTGCGACCGTACGGGCGGACCGCAGCCAGATCGAACAGGTGCTCATGAATCTGTGCGTGAATGCCCGCGACGCCATGTCCGAAGGCGGACGGCTGACGATCGAAACGCAGAACGTCGTGTTCGACACGCAATACTGCGCCACCCACGAGTGGGCGGTTCCGGGCCGGTACGTCCTGCTGAGCGTCACGGATTCCGGATGCGGCATGGAATCGGACACGATGCAGCGCATCTTCGATCCGTTTTTCACGACGAAGGAAAAGGGCCGGGGCACCGGGCTTGGGCTGGCGACGGTGTACGGCATCGTGCGGCAGCATGACGGCATGATCCAGGTTTACAGCGAAGTCGGAAAGGGATCGAAATTCAAGGTGTACTTGCCGGCTATCGAACAATCCGCGGCGGTCGTCGAACGCGCGATTCCCGAACCGGTGCTCGGGGGGGCGAAACGATTCTGCTCGCCGAGGATAACCTTCAGATTCGCAAGCTAGCCAAGCGGATTCTTGAAGGCGCCGGATACGCGGTGCTCGACGCGGCCGATGGAGAGGAAGCCCTGGTCTTATACCGGCAGCACGGCCGCGCCGTGGACCTGCTCCTGTTGGACGTCGTCATGCCCAAGAAAGGCGGGCGCGCCGTATACGACGAAATCCGCGCGAAACGCCCGGGGATTCGGTGCCTGTTTGCGAGCGGGTACAGCGAGAATGCCGTCCACACGAATTTCATCCTCGAATCCGGCATGCACCTGCTTCAGAAACCCTACCAGCGCGACTCGCTGCTTCGCGCGGTCCGGAAAGTTTTGGACGAATAAGCCCAAGGCGGCAGTAGGCGCCGAATGCTTTCCGATCGGGCTGTGTTGAAAACAAAATTAACGCAAAGTCGCAATGACGCATAGGGTTGGATTCCCACGGAAAACAATGGGTTGAAACCCTAATGTACAGACTTTGAGAGTACCGTGTTCTTGCTTGTATTCACCTACCCTGAACGCGCATGGGAAATCTTTTGGCCGCGGAACGTGGGACAGACTGTCCAGTCTGTCTCTGGAGTTTATACATTTTCAGATCGGTCGAATGAGACGGTGTTCGACACGAAGTCCCGGAGGGAC
>DAOTMJ010000035.1 GCA_035450225.1 Candidatus Hydrogenedentota bacterium | reverse complement strand
ATGCCGATTTGGAAATCGGCGCTACCAAGCGGCCATTTTCAATTTCAACACAAGATCCCGTTGCTTGATCCGACATGAAATGGCCCGGAAATGCCAATCTTCGTGGAAATTCTCAGCCTTTTGTCTCAAGAACTCGCTACTCTCAAGAAATCAGGCTTCATAAAAAACAACAAGAAAGTCTTGGGCGATTTGTGCAACCAATTGAAGTTCCATGATTTAACGAGTGCGAAAATAGCGAGTTTTCAGTGCGAGCACGATGACGGGCACGAAGAGAAACTGGGTTGTGGGCAACGCCCACGTCAGTTCGGTACAGTCGGTTTTCCATGACGTCATGGCGCCCGCCGGCATTACGGCGCGGGGATCTTGAGCGTGAGGATATTGTCGGGGCCGTCCTTGTAACGATCCGACACGGGCGAGTAGTCCTTCACATGCACCGTTCGTCCATCGGGCAGGAATTCCATGAGGCGCAGGAAACCGCCGCCCAGTTTCGCTTTCATCTGGAAATTCACCAGCATCTGGTGGACCGTGTTGCCCGCTTTGCCGACGCTTTCCAGCCTGCCGAGTCCGTCGTTCAACACATGCCCGTTGATGACGAAAAGCATCTTTGGGTGGTTGGACACCAGTTTGGTCCACAATTCCTCGCCGTCGTTGCCTTGGCCGGGTTCCTTCGCGGCGCGATAGGCGTGTGGATTCCACATCTGTTTGGGCCCTTTGGCGGCCCAGTCGTAGCGGGTGTCGTCGGAGTAGAGGTAGGCATGCGTGATGAGTATCGCCCAACGGTCCGCATGCTCCTTCAACATGCGGTTGGCCCATTCCACCACGACGTCGCGCGGGGCGAATTCCAGCGCCAGGACAACGAAATCGCGTCCGCCGGCGCTGAACAGGTGGCAGCTGTTGTCCAGCCGGTCCGGTTCGCCGTCGAACACCCCGCCGAACGTGGGCAATCCCTTGTATTTTGCAAGGGGAAAATGGGCATTGAACAGCGTTTCCCGCGTGGCGGTCGAACCGTCCGGGCCGAGGTCGTGGTTGCCCAGGCACATCGCGTAGGGCACGACGCCGTCGAGCGTGCTCATCGCATTCTTTGCCACGGTCCATTGCGCCTCGTTGTTGTCGTCCGTGATGTCCCCCAGATGTAGGACGAACACAATGTTGCGCTTTTTGGCATTCTCCGCGATCCAGCGCGTCTGCGCCTCGAAAATCTCGGGGAAATACTCCGCATACCCCTGCGTGTCGGGCATGACGGCAATGGTGAAGGACCCCTCGACAAACGGCAGCGGTTCCGTTTCCGTGACGGGATCCTCCGGCCGTGCGGCCAACGCGGCGGCGCAACAGGCAATCAGAGAGGCCGAAACGAGCCATGCTTTTTTTCCTGGAATCATGTCGTTCTCCTTACTGGTCAAGACTTCGCCGAAATGTCATGTATTGAATGTTGACGGGCGATCTATTCCAGCCCGTAGCGCTTGATCTTGTATTGGAGCGTGGTGCGTTTGAGTCCGAGGTGATCGGCGGCCTTGGTTTTGTTCCAGTGGAACCGTTCGAGTGCGCCGCGGATGAGTTCGCATTCGAGTTCCTCGGTGCGTTCGATGATCGAGGCGCGTTCCGGCGCGGGAGGCGCGGGTATGGCGGGCGCTGAATCGGCCACGCCGAGGAGTTCCTGGGGAAGTTCATCGATCGTGATGATGGATTCCTCGGCAAGGACGGCCGCGCGTTCGAGGAGGTTTTCGAGTTCCCGGATGTTGCCGGGCCAGGGATACCGCAGGAAAAACGCCATCACGTCGTCGTCCACGCCCGTCAGATTTTTGCCGAGTTCCACGCTGAACTTGCGCAGGAAATGGTCCACGAGGGCGGGGATGTCGTCGCGCCGGTTGCGCAACGGTTCGATGTGCAGCGAAAACACGTTAAGCCGGTAATAGAAATCCTCGCGGAAACGGCCTTCTTGAATGGCCTGCGACAGGTCGCGGTTGGTCGCGGCGATGATGCGGACGTCCACGGAAATGGGCTGCATGCCGCCGACGCGCTCGAATTCGTTTTCTTGGAGCACGCGGAGCAGTTTCGTTTGGATTTGCGGGTCAATCTCCCCCACTTCGTCGAGGAACAACGTGCCGGTGTGCGCGCGCTCGAAGCGTCCGATGCGTCGTTCGTGCGCGCCGGTGAATGCGCCCTTTTCGTGTCCGAACAGTTCGCTTTCGAGGATGCCGGGGGCGAGCGCGGCGCAGTTCAGCGCAACGAAGGGCTTGTCGTGCCGGGGACTCGAATCGTGGATGGCGCGGGCGACCAGTTCCTTGCCGGTGCCGGTGGGTCCGACGATGAGCACGGCGCTTCGGCTCGGCCCGATGCGCTGGATCATCTTGAGCAACTGTTTCGTGTGCGCGCTCGTGCCCACCATGTGCTGGACGCTGGGGTGCATCCACGTCTTGGCGGACTGCGCGGGCTCCTCCCGGCGCGTCGCGAGGTACTGATCCACTTTTCGTTCGATTTCGGAGATCTTGAACGGCTTCGTGATGAAATCGGCGGCGCCGAGCCGCATCGCCTCCACGGCAATGTCAATCGTGCCGAATGCCGTGATCATGACGACAACGGTATCCGGCGAGGCTTCCCGCGCCGCGCGCAGCACGGCAATGCCGTTCTCGCCGGGCATGCTGAGATCGGTAATCACCACCTCGAATGGATTCTGCCGGATCGCCTCAATAGCATCGAGTCCGTTCGAGGCCTCCTCGACGATAAAACCGCGCGCCTGAAAAGCCGACGACAGCATGCTCCGCACGCTTTCCTTGTCGTCAACCACCAACATCCGCCGGGTCATAGGGGCCGATCCCCGGAAACACCGCCGCGAAGAGTCCGCGATGGGGGTTGTTTATATGGCGGAAGGGAAGACGATGGCCTTGGCGGCAGAGGGGCTTTCGGCTTTTCTTTGGGCAATGGGTTCATGTTGAATCCCCGAAGAGTTTGTCGAAGGCATCGCGGCCTTCGGCCTGTTTTGTTATGTCCCCCCCGAACAATTCATCCAACGCACTGCGCGCCTTGGCCAAATTTCCCGCGTCGCGCCCGGCTTCCACATCCGAATCCTTGAACTCAAACTCGTCGCAGAAATTGCAACCCGCGCGGTCGCCCACCCATTCAGTGTTCGGGATCCGGCATTCGTTGTGTTTGGCCGGGTCTCGATGGCGGCAGTTTTTGCAGCAATGCAGATAGGCGTTGCAGCGCGCGCAAACCTCTTTCACGCCCGGCTGCCGCTTGTCGCTCACCCATTCCGCGCCGCATTTGTGGCAACGTTTCATTCAAGTATTCCTGGACACCAACATCTACCGCGGATAGCCTAGCCCTTCCCCGGACCGATTCTCAAATGGAAGGCGGGCGCGGCGAAGGGACTTTCGCCCGTGGCCGATAATTTGCCGGAACCTTCGGGCGAGTGCTATGGTAGGATTGCTTTCCGGCGCAAGAAAGCATCCACGGAACCGGCGGTGAACCATGGACGATCAAGCCCCGAGTCTCGAAGAGCAGACAGCCCACCGGCTTCTGGCCCGCGGCGCGACGCTGGCCACGGCGGAATCGTGTTCGGGCGGCCTGATTGCGCATGTGTTGACCAATGTACCGGGGTCGTCGGCCTTTTTTTTGGGTGGCGTGGTCGCCTATGCAAATACGGCGAAGACCGCGCTTCTAGGCGTCGCGCGGGCCACGATCGAGGCACACGGCGCGGTGAGCGAGCCGGTGGCGCGGGAGATGGCGGAAGGCGCCCGGAATCGTTTCGGCGCGGACTACGCCGTGGCCTGCACGGGCATCGCCGGTCCATCGGGCGGAACGCCCGACAAACCGGTCGGCCTCGTCTATGTGGCGGTGGCAGGACCGGACGGCACGGAAATCCGGCGGCATGTGTTCACGGGGGCGCGCAAGGAAATCAAGCGCGCCACCGCGGAAACCGCCTTGCGGATGATACTGGAACGGGTACAATGATTTGTCGGTCAGCGGATTTGGGATTCTCTTGGACGGGAAACGAACCCCGGGGTTATTCCGGCATTTGGATCGGGCTTTCACCGGTGGTTCGGTTTCTCGCGGTGGGGTTTATTACCTTAAAATCCGGCTTCTATAAAAAACAACAAGAAAATCGTGGACCATTTGTGAAACCAATTGAAGGTCCATGATTTGGCGAGTACGGAAATCGCGGGGTTTTGAACGCGAAGACGGGCACGATGACGAGCACAATGACGAGCACGAAGAGAAATTGGGTTGTGGGCGATAACCACGTCAGACCTTTTGTCCGCGAGGCGCCGTGATGAGCGCGGGGTTTGTCCATCTTCACGTGCACACGGATTACAGCGTCCTTGACGGCGCGACCAAAATCGGCGAAATGCTTCAACGCTGCGCCGATTTCGGCATGCACGCATGCGCGATAACGGATCACGGATCGCTGTTCGGCGCGGTGGATTTTTACACGGCCGCCCAGAAGGCGGGCATCAAGCCGATTATCGGGTCCGAACTGTATCTGGCGCGGGGAAGCCGTTTCGACAAGCGCGCCCGATCCCAAAGCGAGTCCTATTTTCATCTTCTCCTGCTTTGCGAAAACGAGGAGGGATACCACAACCTCTGCCAGTTGAGCACGCTCGGATATCTCGAGGGCCATCATTACCGCCCGCGCGTGGATGAGGAACTGCTGACGCGGTACAACCGCGGCCTGATAGCGATGAGCGCGTGTCTCGGCGGCGAAATACCCCACTACATCCAACGCGATGAAATGGACAAGGCCAAAGCGGCCATCGAAAAATACATTCGTATCTACGGTCGCGAGAATTTCTACATCGAACTGATGGATCACGGCATGCCGGAAGAACGGCGCGTGAATCCGATCCTGGTCGAACTGGCGCGCAAGTATGGATTGCAAATCGTGGCGACAAACGACAGCCACTACCTCGACAAACAGGACGCCGAGGCCCACCAGGTTCTCCTGTGCATCCAAACCCAAACCGTGCTTTCGGATGAAAACCATTTCAAGTTTCCCACGAATGAGTTTCATTTCTGCAGTCCGGACGAGATGCGCGAAAAATTTGCGGAATGGCCGGAGGCGGTCGCCAACACCGAGGCGGTTGCGGCGCGCTGCAATCTCACAATCCCGCTTGGACAGCAACTGGTTCCGAAGTACCGGCCGCCGGAAGGCCTATCGAAGGAGGTCTATCTTCGCCAATTGGTCGCCCTTGGGCTTTCGGACCGTTACCATGGCAATCCGGGGCCCGAACATGTCGAGCGGGCCGAATACGAGTTGGGTGTCATCGAAAAGATGCAATTCGTTGACTACTTCCTCGTCGTCTGGGATTTGATAAATTTTGCGCGCGGCAAAGGCATTCCCGTCGGTCCGGGACGCGGCTCAGGCGCGGGCAGCCTGGTCGCCTATGCGCTGCGCATCACGAATCTCGATCCGATTCGATACAACCTGCTCTTCGAGCGCTTTTTGAATCCCGACCGTGTCTCGATGCCGGATTTCGATCTCGATTTTTGCTACCGCCGCCGTGAGGAAGTCATCGAATACGTCCACCAAAAATATGGGGCGGACAACGTCAGCCAGATCATTACCTTCGGCCGGATGCTCGCGCGGCAGGCCATCCGCAACGTGGGCCGCGTAATGGGCATGTCCTACACGGAAGTGGATTCCATCGCGAAACTGATTCCGGACGAACTCAACATCAAACTCAAGGACGCGATGCAAAAGGAGCCCGAACTCAAGCGGCGCGTCGCCGAGGAACCGCAAATCGCGCGCCTGTGGCATCTGGCGACGCGTCTCGAGGGCATCATCGGCAATTGCGGCACGCATGCCGCGGGCGTGGTCATTTGCGACGAGCCGCTCACCAATCACGTGGCCCTGTTCAAGGCCCCCACCGGGGATGTGGTCGCCACACAGGCCGAAATGAAATGCGTCGAAAAAATCGGCCTGCTCAAGATGGATTTGCTCGGCCTGCGCACGCTGACGGTCATCGCCGACGCCGTCAAGTTGATCCGTGAAAACCACGGCGTCAACCTGGACATGGACGACATTCCACTCGACGACGCAAAGACCTATGAGTTGCTCCGGAGCGGTCGCACGACGGGCGTGTTTCAACTCGAAAGTTCGGGCATGCGCGACTTGTCAAAACGCATCGGTCTCGAAAGCATCGAGGAAATCTGCGCGTTGGTCGCCCTATACCGCCCCGGTCCGATGCAGTTCATAGACCAGTACGTCGAGTCGAAACACAATGCATCCAAAATCGTCTACGACCATCCGATGTTGGAGCCGATTCTGAAAGAAACGTACGGGGTCATGCTGTACCAGGAACAGGTCATGCACATCGTTCGCGCCTTGGCCGGCTTCTCGCTGGGCCAAGCCGACATAATGCGGCGCGCAATGGGCAAGAAAGACGCGGAACTCATGGCCCGGCAGCGAAAGCAGTTTGTCGAGGGCGCCGTGGCCAACGGTGTTGACGAGAAACTTGCCGATGCCGTATTCACGAAGATCGAACTATTTGCCGGATATGCCTTCAACAAGTCGCACAGCATGGCGTATGCATTCGTGGCATACCAGACCGCGTACCTGAAAGCGAACTATCCGGTCGAATTCATGGCGGCGCTGCTGTCCAGCGAAGCCGGCGACATGGACAAGGTCGCCCTGTATGTGGAGGAATGCCGTCAGATGGGCTTCGACGTGCTGCCTCCGGACATCAACAACAGCGGTGGCGATTTCACCGTGGAAGGCAGCCGTATCCGGTTCGGTTTGGGCGCGATCAAGAATGTCGGTTCGGCGTTTGCCGAAACCGTGTTCAAGGAGCGCAACACCAAGGGTGTCTTTTCCGACATCTTCGATTTCTGCTGCCGGATGGGCACAAAAGGCGTCAACCGCCGTCTTATCGAAAGCATGAACAAGGCGGGGGCCTTCGTGAGCACGGGCTGGAATCGCCGACAGGTCGAAGCCGTAATAGACGCGGCGCTCGAAGAAGGACAAATCGCCCAGCGTGAACGCGACGCCGGCCAGACGTCTTTGTTCGACCTTATGGAAGAGGCCGGATCCGCCCCGGTGATTCATCACAAACCGGCGCTCGACGAATGGCCCGAGGCGGAAATTCTCGCGTTCGAAAAGGAAACGCTCGGCCTGTATGTGAGCAGTCACCCCCTGGCTCGACATAAGGACGTCCTGCGGCGCTTCACGACCGTGCATATCGCCGATCTGCCGCAACTCCGCGAGGGCCAGGAGGTTGTTGTGGGTGGAATCATTACCCTTGCCAAGCAACATATCACGTCACGCGGACAAAAAATGGCGTTCATTACCCTTGACACGCTCGAAGGACCGTGCGAGATTACCGTCTTTTCCGACACCTACGAACAATGCGCCGGACTGCTGGCGCCCGACATGGTCGTCATGATTCCGGCGCGCGTCAACTTTCGCAACAACACCGCCGGCCTGATTGCATCGGATGTGATTCGCATCGAGGATGCCGAGAAACGCCTTGCGCGCGTGGCGCACATCCGCCTGCGCACCGCAGGACTCGAAGAGTCGCTGATAGAACGCCTTGCGAAACTGCTGGGCGACATCCCCGGCCCCTGCGAGGTGCAACTGCATTGCATTAGGCCCGACCATAGCGAAGTCATCGTGGCGGCGAACGGGGTATGTCGCGTGGCCGCCACCCCGGCCCTGCGGAAAAAAGTCGAGGATCTGCTGGGCGAGAACACCCTCTGGTTCAGCGCATAGCGGAAACGCTGCACCGACCGGATCACGGCGGCTGCGTCGCGTTATTTCTCTTCCGGCGGGTTTCCGTTGGCGCCGGTAATCGAATTGACGGCGTCAATCGCCGCCTTTTTCATGCGTTTGAGCAGCCGCCGGGCCCAGATAAATTCCGTCGCGAGGATGGCCAGCCCCGCCGGGATGACAACCGTTCCCGGTCCGGGAACGACGAGCATGACGACGCCGACCACGATGACGCTGGCGCCCACGACGAGTATGATGAGTTTCCGGGCCCCGCGAAAAAAAGGGATGTTCACACCGCCTCCTTCCGGGGAATCATCGAGGCGCCGATGCCGATACCCACTATCGCGACGATAATGCCGAACGACACCGGCGTCGAGACGTGAAAGAAGGGTTCCGCGATCATTTTCGCGCCGACGAATCCCAGCAGCACAATCAGACACGGTTTCAGATATCGGAAACGATCCGTCATGCCCGCCAGCGCGAAGTAGAGCGCGCGCAAGCCCAGGATGGCGAACACATTCGACGTGAACACAAGGAACGGCTCCCGCGTAACCGCTATCACCGCCGGAATCGAATCTATGGCGAACATCACATCGGAACTTTCGATGACAAGCAGCACCAGGAAAAGCGGCGTCGCCGCGCCGCGGCCGTTCATGCGCGTGAAAAAGCGATTGCCGTGGAATTCCGACGTGACCGGATAGAACCGCCGCGCCATGCGAAGCAGGATGTTATTTTCGGGGTGCACTTCCCCCTCGGAGAACGACATTTTCACCGCGGTCAGCAGCAGCAATGCGCCGAATACATAAGAAACCCATTCAAAATGTTTGATCAGTGTCACGCCGGCCGCAATCATGGCGCCGCGCATAATCAACGCGCCCAGAATGCCCCATACCAGGACGCGGTGCTGGTAGTGTTTAGGCACGCGGAAAAAAGCAAAGACGATCGCGAACACGATCATGTTGTCTATGCTCAGCGAGTACTCGATGAGATACGCGGTAACGAATTGGATCGCGGCCTGGCGTCCCGTCATGTGTTCCGCGGTCCCCATGCCGAGCCATTTCGTCTCGTACATCCAGTAGACACCGATGGCGAACAGCAGCGACAACGACACCCATACACCGCACCACGCGAATGCCTCGCGGGTGCGCACGTCGCGATCCTTGCGGTTGAACACGCCGAGATCGATCGCCAGCGCGCTCAGAACAAACGCGATAAATCCCGCATAAAGCCAAAAAATCATGTAATCGCCTGCCTCAACATGTCGTCCCGATGGACCAAGCCGTTTTCCGTATATGTTCCGCCGCCTGGATGTATTCTTCGGCCGTCTGGAGGTGTTCGAGCATCAGGGGAATGTCCGCATCCCGTTTGTCCAGTTCCCGCAGAAAGACCGCGTAGTCAAGCCCGCCCAGTCCCGGCCGAACCTCGTCGAGATGTGTGGTCAACCGCGGCGCCAGCGCAATGTCCTTGGCATGGCAACTGCGGATATGCGGACCCAACTTGTCAAAACACTCGCGAATCAAGTCCGCATTCCCGAAATATCGTTGCGGGCTGCAAAGCAAATTCGCCGGGTCGAGATGGACCGCGAAACGCGGACGATCGATGGCCTTCAGCAACGCCACATACGACTCCGCCGAATCCGGATACATCCACGGCATCGTTTCGAGCGTGTAATATGTCCGGGAAGGGTTCACCGCGTCAATGATGGCCCGCGTTACCTCGACAATACGGTCGAAAGTCTCCCGCGTCAGGTTCCTCGGATCGGGTCCGTCCCATTGTGCACCGCACGATCCCGAAATGTTCACGCAACACCGCGCGCCGATGCGATCCGCCAGCGCCAATTGCGCCTGGCAATGCGCCAACGCTTCCCGGGCCGTTTTTTCGTCAGGGGACATCGGATTGCTCCACGCGCCCACCTCGGCAATAACAATGTCCGCCGCGTGAGCCGCGTCCGCAAATGCCCGTACCGCCGCATCGTCCGCCTTGTTGTCCACCGGACAATATGCGGCGCGGTATCCGCACGATTTCAATGCCGCAACCCACCGGCGCGGATCCGAACAATCGCCGAACACCGGCCCGCCAAGACGCATAACCATGCCTCCGTACTTTTGGGAAAAAAACGAAAAGAATGTCGCTTACAGTACAGAAGTCGGACAAAATCTTCAACCGGACTAACCGGAACGCATGCGATCCACGTCTCCAAAATCCGATAGCGACTTCCCGGGATGTTGGCGATCGTAATCATTTTCGTAATCGCTTTATTGATGGAGGCCTTGTGGCTACGCCGCTTTGATTTCTTTGTCCGCAACTTCTGTGTGTGTTGCACAGAAGTTGCGGACAAAGAAATCATGCCCTTGATTGATGCATTGCGGCTGATCCGCGTTAGGGAAAAAAGAGGTATGATTTTGTCAATGGGAAGGCAAAGGGTGTAAGTTGGATGCGCACGCAACCAAGGAGGAGCAAGCCATGGGCGCATATCGGGATGGGCCGCATTCACGGCGTTTTACGCCGGTTCGATTCTCCGGCAACAAGACATTTGGTGATTTGGCGCGGGGCGCGTGCAGCCCGGTCTTGAAAGAAAACATCGCCCACGTGCCGTCGGGCGATTGCGTCGGCTGGGGCGTGCCGTTTGCGATCGGCGACGTGCTGGCGGCGCGCGATTCGGCGGTGTCGGCGGAATGGCCCCGCGTCAAGACGCGCTGGCTGGTGTTCATGCACACGACGGATATCGAGCCGATCGAATGGAACCGGGACGGACTGCTGACGGCTTCGCGCGGATACGGGCGGCTGGCCGAACACGTCGCGGACTATGTGTTCCGGTACGCGGACGGTTCGGAGACCGTGTGCGCCATCCGGCGGCGGCATCACATCGGGATGCTCTCGCGGCCATGCTGGGGCGAGAACTGTTTCCAGTCGGTCGTGCATCACAAGGCGATGCCGGTGCGGCCGCCGCATGAGCAGCAACCGCCGATGCCGCCGTGGGTGGGCTGGGGACAGGCGCAGACGCGTGTCGCGGGATGTTACAACTTCCGGTGGATCAACTGGCTGTGGGCGTGGGAAAACCCGCATCCGGAAAAGGCGATCGCGGGACTTCGCATCGAGCCGCGCTCCGGACTGACGATTGTTTCGGCCATCAGCGCGGGGAATGTCGCGTCGAATCCGTTACGATGGGAGACGCGGCGCAAGGCCATCCTGGCGCTGCCCAAAGGAAAGGCCTTCGACCCTCGCTTGAATGAAGATGGGGTGCTGCCGCAGATACAACTGGACCTTGGCCAGGTCATTTCGGCGCAACCGCGGCGCATTTATCCGAACGACGCATGGGCGGACGGCCACAACAACCTGGTGCCGAAAATCTCGGATCGAGAGATTCTTGTGGAGTACACGGCGCATCCCGAAGCGGAATTCCATCTGCCGGGCGGCAAGCGGATTCCGGTGTCGCGGCTGGCGGGCGCGAAGGCCGCCGGGGCGTTGACGCCGGTCGTGTCCGCGACGCAGCGCGTGCAAATTCGCATCGTGGACGCATCGTCGAAGAAGCCCGTCGCCGGGTGGAAACCGATGGCATACCCTTGAGAAGCGCGATACCGATGACGAAGGTAAAATGGCCATGCGGGGCAGGTTTGAATTATCCTCACACGGTGCGTGTATGCTTCAGAGAATGACGGTAGGCCCTGTTCTTGCATCGAAGATTGGTTTTCAACAAAATGTTCATCTCCATTTCCCAGAAATATCCCCCTATCCCCTTTTTCACGCACCAAAGCGCGGATGAAACGCCAACAACGGAATCAACCCCAAAATAACGGAGCGAACGACATGGTTTCATTGCCGGAACTGAGACGAGGCGTTGTGGTCGTTTTTATCATGGGCTTGTTGTTGTGTCCGGCGTTCGCGCACGCCGGCATGATCTGGAAGATCGGCAAGGCGGACAATTCCTATGCCGAATTCGCGCTTGCGCCGGGCAATTATGCGAACTATTCGGCGGACCCGGTTTATGTGGCCGGGGAATCAACGCCGGAAGCGCATTGGCCGTACGTGCATCCGGGACCGGAGGACAGCTGGGCTGGAGGCCAGTCGCACACGTTCCGCGTCGTTTTCGGACTGCGGGACGCGCCCGCGGCGCCGGCTGTTCTGCATATTGACCTGGTGGACACGCACGGCGCCAATCCGCCGAAAATCCGCGTTTCCGTCAATGGTTCAGAGTCGGAATTCACGCTGTCGGCCGGTGGTTCGGCGGACACCATCGCGAATGCGCCGCATCTCGGCAAGGAATGCAAACTCGACATCCCCGTTCCGGCGGCCGTATTGAAAAAGGGAAACAATGAGGTGTGTATAACCACCGTGGCGGGCAGTTGGCTGCTCTATGACTGGCTAGGATTGAAAACAAGGGGATCCGTGAAGATGACGGCTATCGAGCAAACGATGTTTCTGGGCGAAGCGGAAGGAACGCCGCTGTGCGTCGAATCGAAGGGCAGACTGTTTCAAATCATCCGGCAAAACGTAAGCGTGTTCGGCGGCGAAGTGACGGTGCAACTGGCCGCCAAAGGCGGCGAACCTGTCGAACAGACCCTGGCGCCAGGCGCCCACAAGGTGGAACTGCTCGTGCCGCACGTGTCGGCCGCGGCCGATATCGAAATCGAGGCGCGGACCGCCGCGGGCGTCGTGGGCACGCGCCTCGCCCATGTGCAACCAGCCCGACTGTGGCAGGTCTACCTGCTGCCGCACTCGCACGTGGACATCGGCTACACGCATGTGCAATCGGAGGTCGAACAGAAACAGTGCGATTATTTCGATATGGCGATGGATCTCGCCGAAAAGACGGACCACCATCCGAAAGGCTCGCGGTTCCGGTGGAATTCGGAAGTCATGTGGGCGGTGGACAGTTACCTACGCAAGGCGCCGCCGGAAAAGCGCGCAGCTTTCGTGGAAGCCGTCAAGAAGGGCTGGATCGGCCTCGACGCGCTTTACGGCAATGAATTGACCGCGTTGTGCCGTCCGGAGGAACTCGTCGAATTGACGGGGTATGCGCGGCGAATGCGCGAGACCCACGGCGTGCCGATCGAAGCCGCGATGATCAGCGATGTGCCGGGTTACACGTGGGGTATCGTTCCCGTGCTCGCGCAGAGCGGGATCAAATACTTCTCGATCGGGCCGAACATGGGCCATCGCATTGGATTCACGCTGTCGGCATGGAGCGACCGGCCGTTCTACTGGGTGTCGCCGTCCGGACAGGAAAAGGTATTGTGCTGGGTGACGGGCATGGCGTATTCGGGATTCCACGGCGGCGGCCTCGGCGACGGATCGCGCGTATTGGCCCAACTCGCGCGCCTGGAAAACGCAGGCTACCCCTACGACATGGCATGGTTCCGGTACAACATCGGCGGCGACAACGGTCCGCCCGATCCGCGCGTGGCCGATATTGTCAACGACTGGAACAAACGGTATGCCTATCCAAAATTGATCCTCGCGACGACGCGCGAGTTTTTCGAGGCGTTCGAGCGCGCGTATGGCGACCGGCTGCCATCCGTTTCAGGCGATTTCACGCCGTACTGGGAAGACGGCGCGGCGTCGTCGGCGGTCGAGACGGTCTTGAACCGCGCGGCGGCCGATCGGATCGTACAGGCGTCGGCGCTGTTCGCGATGCGCGCGCCGCAGGAATATGTCCCGAAGGATTTTCAGGAGGCATGGCGCAATGTCATCCTGTACGACGAGCATACATGGGGCGCGCACAACTCGATCAGCGAACCGTTGTGCGATTTCGTAAAACAACAATGGGCGGTCAAACAGGCCTTTGCGCTCGATGCGGACAAGCAGTCGCGCGCATTGCTCGATGCCGCGATCAGGCCGCGGGGCGCGGGCGCGTGGCTCGTCTACAACACGTGTTCGTGGCCGCGCACCGGCTTGGTAACGCTGTCCGGCGAACAGTGCGCGGCGGGCGACCGGGTCATCGGTCCCGGCGACGCGCCCACGCCCTCGCAGCGGCTTTCGACCGGGGAACTTGCGTTTCTGGCAAAGGATGTGCCGCCGTTCGGCGCGAACAAATACCGGATTGTGGCGGGCGAGGCCTATCATGAACAGGCTGCGGAAGCCGTCGAAAACGGCCTGCGCACCGCCTCGTTCACGTTGACGGTTGACGACAAGACCGGCGCGCTTCGCAGTCTCGTCCACGCGGGCATTGAAGGCGATCTCGTGGACACCGAAAAAATGGCCGGCCTGAACGAGTACGTGTACGTCGCGGGCCGCGATCCGAATGCCGAAGGCGCGCGCCGGCGCGTCGAGGCCGCGACGGTCGCCGTGAAGGAAAAGGGACCGCTCGTCGCGTCGTTGCTGATCGAATCCGCCGCGCCGGGCTGCGACGCCCTTTCGCGCAAAGTGCGCGTTATCGCCGGACTCGATTGCGTCGAAATAGTGAACTCGCTCAAGAAGCAGGACGTCTACACGCAGGAGGCGGTCCATTTCGCGTTTCCGTTCCGCGTACCGAATCCGGTTGTCCGCATGGATACGCCGTGGGCGGTCGTGCGGCCCGAAGCCGATCAGACCGCGGGCGCATGCAAGAACTATTTCACCGTGCAGCGGTGGGTGGACGTGTCGAACCAACAATGCGGCGTCACGTGGACCATGCCCGATACACCGCTTATCGAAATCGGCGACATCACGTGCGATCCGACGCGGGTCGGCTGGATGGAGCACGTGGAACCGTCGGCCACGCTCTATGCGTACGTGATGAACAATTACTGGGAGACGAACTACAAGGCCAGCCAGGGCGGAACCGCCGCATTCCGCTATGCCCTGCGCCCGCACGCGTTCTTCGATGCCGCCCAGGCCGCGCGATGGGGCGTCGAAGATGCGCAACCCTTGCTAGCCGCGCCCGCGGATGCGTCCTCGCCGGACGTTATATCGAGTCTGCTTACCGTCGAACCTTCGGGTGTCCAGGCCAGTCTGCTGAAACCGGCGGACGACGGCAAGGATCTGATTGTGCGTCTCTACGGCGCATCGGGCCGGCCCGAAGAAGCCCGGCTGCTTTGGCATGGGACAAAAAAATCCAAGATGTGGTTGAGCAATCTTGATGAAAAGAAACTTGAACCCTTGGAGGGCGCCGTGTCCGTGCCGCCGTACGGCATGGTTACCGTGCGCATCAAAGCGGATTGAAGCGGATTCAGGGAGGAAACGGTCATGACCTCGCGCGAACGTGTCTTAACGTCATTGAACCATCGCGAACCGGATTGCGTGCCGATAGACTTCTCGGGTCATCGGTCGAGCGGGATCGCGGCCATCGCCTATGCGCGACTGCGCAAACACCTTGGGTTGCCCGTGAAGACGATTCGCGTGTACGACCCGATCCAGCAACTGGCCATCGTGGACGACGACGTGCTCGACCGGTTCGGCGCCGACACCATCGAATTGGGCCGCGGTTTTGCCTTGTCGGACGACGACTGGCGCGACTGGACGCTGCCCGACGGCACGCCGTGCCAGATGCCCGCGTGGGCGCTGCCGGAACGCGATGGGGACCGCTGGGTCATCCGCGCGGCAACGGGCCGTGAAATCGCGGCGATGCCGCCGGGCGCGCTGTACTTCGAGCAGACGTACTACCCCTATCTGGACCGTGCCAACCTCGACGACATTCCGGGCGCGATGGCCGAATCCATGTGGTGTGCGATCGCCTCGCCGCCGGGACCGCTCGTAGCCGGGCCGGACGGTGGCAAGAAACTCGCCGAAGGCGCGCGGCAGTTGCGCGCAAAGACAGACAAGGCCATCATCGGCCTGTTCGGCGGCAACCTGCTCGAAATGGGCCAGTTCCTCTGGCGCAACGACCGCTTCCTGATGTTGCTCGCGGAAGACCCCGAACAAGTGCATACCTTCCTCGACCGGATCGTCGAAATGCACCTCGCGAACCTTGAACGATTCCTTGGCGCGGTCGGCCCCTATATTGACGTAATCCTGTTTGGCGACGATCTCGGCATGCAGTCCGGCCCCCAGATTTCACCGGACATGTACCGTGAATACTTCAAGCCGCGCCACAAGCGCATGTGGGCGCGCGCAAAGGAACTCGCGAACGTCAAGGTCATGCTGCACTGTTGCGGCGGCGTGCGGGAACTCCTGCCCGATCTGATCGACGCCGGACTCGATGCGATAAATCCGGTGCAGATTTCGTGCGCGGGCATGAGCGCCGACGGACTCAAGCGCGATTTCGGCGGCCAAATGACCTTCTGGGGCGGGGGCTGCGACACGCAGCACATATTGCTCTACGGCACGCCGGACGATGTGCGCCGCCATACCGCGCAACAAGTCCGAACATTGAAACCGGGCGGCGGGTTCGTCTTCCAGCAAGTCCACAACATCTTGGCGGGCGTGCTGCCGGAGAACATCGTCGCCATGTTCGATGCTGTTCGAGGCTAATGCGAAAGGCGTAACGGCGTGACGCTGACTCCCCTCGATATCGTCATCCTCGCGGCCTACCTGGCGTTCGTGATCGGCGTCGGATTCGTCGTGAAACGCCGCGCGGCCAAAGGCATGGAATCGTATTTCCTCGGCGGGCGCACGATGCCGTGGTGGATGCTCGCCATGTCGGGATCGTCCTCGTATTTCGACGTGACGGGCACGATGTGGATCGTCTCGATCCTTGTCGTGTGCGGGTTTCGCGGCATGTGGGTGCAATGGCTGTGGGGGTTCGTGATCGCGGCGTTCTACATGGCCTACATGGGCAAATGGATTCGCCGCAGCGGCGTGTTGACCGGCGCCGAATGGATGGTTCTCCGCTTCGGCAACGGGCGCGGCGGCGAACTCTCGCGCCTGTCGTATACACTCTACGCGATCCTGACATTGTCTGCCTTTCTCGGTTACACGGCGGTCGGCATGGGCAAGTTCGGCTCGCAATTCCTGCCGTTTTCCGACCGAATGTGCGCGGTGCTGATTATCGGCATCACCGGACTGTACGTCGTCCTCGGCGGATTCCGCGGCCTGACCATCGTCGAGTTTTTTCAGACAATCATCCTCAGCGCGGGGGCGCTCCTCATCGCGTATCTCGGGTATCAGTCCTACGGACGCGGCCTTGCGATCCAGCCGCCAGCCGACTGGTATTCGCCGTGGCCGGTGTGGAAACTCGACCGGGCCGTCGCGCCGGATTCGCCGTTCCACATCGCGCCCGATTCGATGTACTACCTCTTCGGCGCGGTCATCCTGACGTACGTCGCGAAGGGCATGCTCCTGTGTTTCAGCGGGCCGGAACAGCTCTTCGATTTTCAGAAGTTTCTCGCGGTGCGCAATCCGCGCGAGGCATCGCTGATGGGCATGCTCTGGGGCGTGTTCCATACCGTCCGGTTTCCGATGGCGATGGGCGTGGCGATTCTCGGTCTCGCGGGAATCGCCGGCGACGCGGATCTCCTCGCGCTCGTCCAGAAAGATCCCGAAAAAGTTATGCCGGTCGTGATCGCGCACCGTTTGCCCGCTGGACTGGTGGGATTCGCACTCGCGGCGCTTGTATCCGCGTTCATGGGCGCTTTCAGCGCGATGGTCAACGGCGGCGCCTCGTACCTTGTGCGCGATGTGTACCAGAACTACCTGCGACCCAAGGCGTCGGACAAGGAACTGATTTACGCGAGCTACGCCGCATCGGTCGCACTGATTTTGACCGGCATCGTCATCTCGCAATTCGCGGACAGCATCAACGCGTTGTTCACGTGGATCATGGCGACGCTCGGCGCGGGCGTTCTCTTGCCTAACGTGTTGCGCTGGTACTGGTGGCGGCTGAACGGTTGGGGCTATTTCGCCGGAACCGCCGCGGGAATGGTCCTGTCGCTGGTCCAAGCCGTCCTCGAACACCAGAAGATTCTCGTGTTGCCCGTTTTTGTAACATTTCCCGCGCTGGCGCTGGCCGTGCTTGTCATCTGTGTGGCAGCCACGCTTCTGACGCCGCCAACGGAATCCGATGTGCTCTCGCGCTTCTACCGGCTCGTCCAGCCTGCCGGCGCGTGGAATCCGGTCGCCGCATACGTCAAGCGCGAAGATCCCTCGTTCCAGCGCGAAAGCGAATTCTCGCGCGATCTCGTATCGCTGGCGCTGGCTGTGCCATGGCTCGGCACGCTCTACGTCGCCCCGATGTACCTTATCACGCATCAATTCGGCGTCGCCGCCGCCGGTGGCGCAATCATCCTGCTGCTGACCGTCGCGCTGGCCTTCACTTGGCTCCGCTGGCTGCCAAGGGAAAATCCACCTTCAACCTGAAACAGACTGTCGAACGCAGTTCCTGCAATCAAACCATGGACGAGTTGGACATCGCAGACCCGGTGGACTTCATCCGGGCGCTGAAACGCCTTGCGGAGCCATACCGACCGCAAAGTCCACCGCGTCCACGAAATAAGCCGGAAGCCTTCGGATTCTACTACCAAATCCAGGATGAATCGTTTGGCGATCCCGCGATGATTTGCTATAGTCGGAACAAGCCAATGACTTGAGACGATGCAGAGGTGTGGATCGTGACGGATGTGGGTGGTTTCGAATTGGACGTGCGGCGCGGGATACGCGTCTTGCTCGCGCTGGGCATGGCGCTCGTCGTGTTGTTGTTGTTTCCGTTGGCGCGCGACCCGACAGAGGCAAAATATCTTATCGCGGCATGGACGGCCCTCCTCGCGGGCATCCTCTTCTGCATTGGCGCATGGAATGGCCAGACGCCGGTCCGGCGTCCATCGCTGCTGACGCTGGCCGTCTTGGCATTCTGGGGCTTCAATCTGTTCTGCGCGGTGATATCGGATCATCCGTGGAACAGTCTGAACGAAATGCGCTGGTGGACCCTCGCGATCATGTTGTATCTGCTGGCGGCACACGCCTTCCGGAAACCGGAGGAATTCTGGGCCTTTGCGGCGGCAGTCTGCGTGGCGGTGGCGTTGTCGAGCATCTACGGCTTCAGCCAGAAATACGGATACGATCCCTTTCCATGGGCGACGCAGAACGTGGAGGAATACAAGCGCCTGCCGGCCACGTTCGGAAATCCGAATTTCGCGGGACATATGCTGGCGCTGTGTATTCCGCTGGCGCTGGCGCTGGGATTGCAACGGAAGTATCGCTGGTGTTGGCTGCCGGCCGGCATCATGCTGGCGCACCTGTATTTCACGCACATGCGCGGCGGGGTTCTTGCCTTGGCGGGCGGCCTCGCGTTCGCCGGCCTTGCGTATGGCATGGCCCGCTTTCGGATGAAACCTGCGCGGGCCATCGTTGCGACGCTGGCGGCGGCGGTCGTCCTCGGAACCATCGGCGCGACCGGCCTGGCGTTCTACTCGAAGGCGCGCACGGGCCATTACATGCCGCTCGACGGATCGCTCCTGCTGCGTTACCAGGGTTACTACGGCTCGTGCAAAATGATCGCCGACCGCCCCCTGTTCGGATGGGGAACGGAAAACTACCGGCTTGAAAATCCCCGCTACTGGACGCCCTACGAACAGCATTGGTACGCCGTCCAGCATAAAATGAATTTTCACGTCCACAACGATTTTTTAGAGGCAGGCGTGGACGCGGGCATTCCCGGCGCGGCACTGTACATCCTGTTTCTGGCATGCGGGATTGTGTACGGTCTGGCCGTCTTTTTCCACGCAACGGAATCCGGCCGGCGGCGTCTTGGCCTGGTGCTGGCCGCCTGCTTCACGATTTTCGCGATAGACGGCCTTTTCGGCTTCAACGCGCGCGTGCCCGTGTCGCGCATGTTCATTTTCCTGCTGGCCGGCGCGCTGGAAGGCACATCGGCCCTCCGCCGAAACAAGCCTTTTCTCCCCCGCCCCTCGTTGTGGGCATTGGCTCTGCTGGCTGTCGCGTCCGTTTGCGCGGTCGTCGAAATGCGCTATTTCATCGGACAATACCTTTATCAGCAGGCCCAGGGCGCCAAGCGGTACAACCGCCCTGATATCGCCATGGACTGCCTGACGCGGGGGCGCCGGCTCATTCCCTGGAGTTCGCACTTTCCCCGTGAATTGGGACTCTTGGAAATGATGCGGGGCCAGCCGTTGCGCGCCATTCCGCTCTTCGAGGATGCGCTGGCCCGCAATCCCTGCGAAATTCAGAGCATGGTGTGGCTGGGCCGCGCCTATCTCAGCCGGGCATCGCTCATGCAGATGCGCACGAAGCCGGAAGCGCTCGACGCGGGGGAAATGACAAAGGCCATTGACCAAGCGCTGGACATCGGCCGCAAGGCCCTCGATCTCTGCATCGAAGCGTCGGAAACGCATGAACTGATGGCGCGCGCATACCGCGTGCGCGGCGACTGGCTCGTGCGCACCGCCCCCGAATCGCCCGACATTTCCGCCGCCTCGCGCAAAATCGTCGAACACGGACAACAGGCCCTCTTCTACGGGTACGCCCGGCCGGGGGAAGTGCACCGACTCATCGCGAGCGCGTACGAACAGCTCGGGGAACTCGACGAAGCCCAAAAATCGTACCGCCTTGCGGTCGAAGCCGCCATCGGCGACGAGCGGATATGGCAGTTGTTCTTCGATTTCGCGCAAAGCAACAAGCGGTATCCGGCCTTCCTTCGCGCGGCCGAATGGGCCATGGAGCGCCTGGGGACGGTCAACGATGCGCGGGCCAGCGTGTTGGCGTCGCTGGCCATCTGGTCGGCGCAGGCCTATGTCGCAACGGACACGGAACTCGACCGGGTCCAGCGGATGATTGAACGCGCGCTGAAATGGGCCCCCGGCCGCCTCGACGCGTGGAACGCCCTGGCCGCCACAACGACAACCGGCGATCGCACCGCGCGGATTCGGGCGCGGATCGAAAAGGCGCGGGACGATCTCAAGGCCGCGGGCAAAGCCGAACTGATTCCACCGCTCCAGGCCCTCCTGCAAATCTGGCAAACGAACGGCGCCGCGCTGCCCGAAGCAACCCGAACCATCGCACAGGCCTGCCAGGAACGCGGAAAAACCATACCGCCGCAAGGTCTAGGCATCGAATTCGGCTGGATGGCGGATCTGTGCGCGGAAGCGCTGGAAACCGCCGCGCTTCAACCGCCGCAGCGTTCTGAAACGCTGGTCAATCTGGGGAAAATCTTCATGTTGATCGGCGCGTGGGAACACGCCGACAATGCCTTTGCGCTGGCATTGCCCGGACTGCGGGACGAGCCGTATGCCGATTGCCTGCTCAAGCGGGCGGAAGCGCTGGGATTCCGGGACAAGTGGGCCGAGGCCCTTGCCCTGGCACGGCAGGCCCTTCAACTCTCTCCCGGCAGTTTTCGCATCCATCTCGACGCGGCCCGGTTTTTCGCGCGCGCCGGCAACAAGGATGAGGCGAGGAAGTGCTATGCCGCGCTGCTTCAATGGCCGAATCTCGACAACACCTCGCGCCAATCGCTGAAACAGGAGGCCGGCGCGCTTGAAACCGACGAAACGTTCGGGCAGGCGGGAAAGGAATCCGAACCATGAAAAGGAACCGGAAAAATCGCGGCGTCCCGGCGGCTCCCGAAGCGCCGCCTGTTCCCATGCCGGACGACGAACCCGCGCCGTGGGAATGGACGCGCGGCCTGACGGGGATTGTGGCCGGCCTAACGCTGGCCGCCCTGATTGCGTTCATGGCCGGCGTGGGCGCTTTTGCACGGCATGGCGACGCCCTTGTGCGCGACATGGATCGCGCCGTGGCCGGCGTCGCCCACGAACAGGCCATTCGTTTCGAGCGCGCCGGTGATTACGCCAAGGCCAAGGAAGCCTACCTGCTTGCCCTTGAGGGGCGTTTCGACGACCGCAATGCCCGCGCCGACGCCCTGATGCGCCTGGGCCGCATGTTGCGCTGGCACGAGAGCCCCGAAGCGGGGTTGCCCTATCTGCGCCAGGCGCTGGCGGATCCGGGACACGACATGGCCATCTACGACGTACTGTGCGAGGCCCTGATTGCCGCCAACGCGCACGAGGAATTGACGAGCACGGCCCGCCAATACTTCGAAGACGCCGGAAAGGCCAAGGACAACGAATTGCGCGCGCAGGCCAAGTATTTCGAGGGCCGCGGATTGCTCGCGCTGGGTGAAAAGGAAAAAGCGCTCGACGCTTTCATTGAATCCGAAACGATTCGAGGCGGCGGCCTCGGCGCCTGCGAAGCCGGCATCCTGCTCTACAACATGGGTCAGATCGAACGCGCCAAAGGCTACCTTGAGACATGCGCCTACGCCAGCGGCAGCAGCCAATCCGAATACGCCGCCCAACTGCTCAAGCGCATCGCGGAGGGTTCCTAAGGCGGATCAGCCGCATTGAATCAGTCCAGTTCCTCGATTGAAACCTCGCGGTTCTCCTTGAGCGAACGGTTGACGGCCGCGAGAATTTTGACCGGCTCCAGCAATTGTTCGGGCGTAAGCGGCCATTGGCCGGTCCGAAGAGTCCGCATGATGACCTGCATGCCATCGTAATAGCACGTGGCGCTGTCCACGGTGTGCGCTTTCCATCCGTCTTTTCCAAACGCCGCCAGATGAAACACATAGGCGGCGTTGCCCAGGAAGTTCAACACGACCATCGGACCGTCCTTGAACAGGCACGTGGCCACGACGTTGCCGCCGTGAAGCGTCGCCCGGACGCGTTCGCACCCATACCCCCACACGGCGTTCATCAACTCGACGGCATGAATACCGTAGAAAAAAATCCCGCCGTATTCGCTGTCGAGTTGGGCCGGCCCCGTGGACATGCCCGCCGTGAGCACGCCCGCCGTCTTCTTCAATTCGGCAATATATTCGACGACGTTCGCCGCGTAACGGAGCGTCGAAAAGGACGTAAACCCGACGTTGGCCTTTTGCGCGGCGTCAATCAGGATTCGGGCGTCGCCGACGCTGCACGCCAACGGCTTGTCCACAAAAGCAGGGATGCCGGCTTCCAGAAAAGGCCGCACGTCCGGCATATGCCTTGCCCCGTGCCGCCAGACACAGAGAATGCCGTCCACATGGCCGATCATCGCCTCCTTGTCGCCCACGACATGCGGGATTTTGCCGGCCGCGGCAACCTCCTCGGTGCGTTTGGGATCGGTCCCGTAAATATGCGTCACGCGCACATCGTCAATACGAAGGCCATTGATTCCCTCGTCCAGATTGGCCAGCTTCGAAAACGCCTCCGCGTGGCTGTTGTCCGAACCAACGATGCCCAGGCGAAACATGGCGCCATTCCTCCCTCTGTGTCGTAAGGTCCGCATGCGCCCCGCCGGGCAGGGATTACGCCCTTGCCCGGCTTTTCATGAAAGAGGCCGCCCCTTATTTTGCGGCCGTCTTGGAACGGGCCGACGCGCGTTTTTTGGCCGGCGCCGCGCAGGCGCATTCGCCTTCGCAGAAAAAGGTTTTCGACGCCTCAAGCAGATTGCCAAGGTTCCGCTTGTTTTCATCCGTCAACTCGACGCCGAGCGCCGCGGCCTTCCCCAAAAATCCTTCCCATTCCTCGTGGCACCACTGGCCCTTGTGTTCAATGACAAATGCCGCCACCAACTCAAGCACTTTTTGCAGCGTGGTCTTTTTAGCCATGATCCAAATCTCCTTCGTTGTCCCGGCACAAGGCCGGGATTCGCCCTGGTTGCCATCCGCGACGGTTTCGCAAATCAAACCGGTCAAACAAAAAACCGTTGCACAAAGATAAACGCCGAACCGCCGGATATCGTAAAACAGACGCCACGGGCTCCCGCAATTCAATAAACCGTTTTATCAAGCCAATTATACCCTATCCCCGACAAAATACAACCCATAAACCGCGGGTTATGCTAAAAAAAGTTCTACAAAAAGAGGGTATGATGTACTCCGTAATTTGAGACTAAACAAACTGTGAAGGAGAAGACACCATGCCCAGAAAACAGGATAGCACGAAGAGGTTGGAATGGAAAGAGTTGCTTGCGACGAATGGGGATTTCTTGCGTCCGTTAGTGCAGGCAGTGCTGCAAGAAGTTCTTGAGGCGTAGATGACGGAAACGTTACAGGCCGGCAAGTGAAGTTGCCCCCATTTGTTGGGCAGTGGCTAAGTAAAGACTCGGCGGCTTGAGCCGTCGGATCGCCACGCGGACACTGTCCAAAAAATGGGGGCAACTTCATTCCAATCCGTGGCCATACAAAGAACGACCCCAAGTAAATTGAACTTCCACGGATCCTCGCTTCTGAATAATCGGCATGGCGCCGAGTGGTCTAAGGCATCTTCGAAGGCTGGCTAAGCGTTCTAAGTACGATCCCCAGCCTCGAGATCTGTTTATTCTACTCGCGGCAAAACTATTGGCGAAATCCGCGACGCTGGCGGAACCCGCGCATCCGGGGCCCGTCTTTAAAAGGAACATTCGAGAAGAACGCCGCGTGAACACACGTGTCTTCGCAGACTAATGCTGAACCACAGACTTCGCGACCCTCGTAACGAAGATCAGATCCAAGCCCCACAGAAGGAAAGCTTGCCTCCGAACAGCCGAGAACTTGCCCAATGAACTGATGAACAACATCTGGGCTTGGAAGACGAGGGTCCTCGTCATTTCGAGGCATGGAATCAATTACGTAACTCCTCAGTAATTTGCTGTGAAGTTCGGAATACGCCTCTGGACGCGACACAAGGTCCAGTCCGACAACTGCCCTGTCAATCAAGAATACGAGACCACGTTGATTCTCGACTTTGGGAAACGCCTCCAGGCAGTCATTCAATTCGTTCTTCTTGTCTTCGAATACATCGCGCATCGCATCGGTCTCTGAGCAAACGCCAGCCGATGCGCAGAGAGCATCTATTTCATCCCATATTTCGACTTGATCGGAAAAAAACTCGTGGGACTGATTCAAAGACGCGGATACGGACCGGTTTTTCATTGCGCGAATGTTCCGCGCCATCATAACGTCAGAATCCATAAACTCCCTCGTGGCGTACGACCAGCGGCCACGTTCCGTGCAACTGACGTTGATGACCGTCTTGCTCATTGCCTTCAGAAGAACGGTCGTGTTTAGTACTCGATTCTGCTTGGCCCCCGCCAATTCCTCCCCATCAAGAAGGAGAACCGCCACCTCACCGGAGTTGATCACCCTTACATCAGGTACCGAGCCGCTTTCTGACACTTCCTCGATTTTCAAGATGCCTTTCTGTAGTGCGGAACCCATCGTGATATAGTCGGGCCCTGCGGTTCCGTTCCCCAGAATTGGAAAGGCAGCCAAGTTATGGAATGTCTGAATTTCTCCGAGACGTATACCTTTCAAAGTGGTTTCCACTGTTACGTTCATGATTGACTTCCTCCATGGCTCTATAGCCTGTAGTTCCGGCTGCGAGAACTCACCGGGGCAAATGCCTACGAATGGTCCCATATTCATGATTCCATTCTAGCGTTGTTTACCACGAAGGGCACGAAGAACACGAAGAGTACAATCATGTCTATTCTCCGCGTGCCTCTGCGTTCTCCACGTTAGGATAATACACCCTCAAAACAACTCATCCTCTTCTTGTAGCTTCTTCTCCTTCTTCGTGGCCTTCGTGCGCTTCGTGGTGGATGACTTCTTTTCCACCGCCATCCGCGTTGGCAAAACCACAAACCCATCGCAGATATTCATCACGCCAGGACTCTTTCCATTCGACGCGCTGATTTTCACTCATGCCGGTGCTCCTGGCGCAAAGGTACTTCTTCTTTTACCACGCCTAGTCGATGCGAACTTTCTTAATCTCATAAACAAACTCTGGCCTGTTGGCGTATTCCAATGCCTCGTCCCATAGTGGGTTTGTGCGGTCGTTAAGGTTATTTGCAAGGGCTTTTATTTCCGGTGGTGCATCCTCCCGGAAAAAGTCTTTGATGCTTCGCTCTTTATTGTAGGCTATACCTGTTATCTTGAATTTCCGTGGAGCCACGTTCTTTGACTTCTGCTGTTGAATGTCCTGATGCGCGGTTTCCCATGTTATGGCACGTACCATCAAGACGTAACTGCGCTTGTCAAATTTGCCATCAATGATGTAGGCGGATTCTGAGGGATACTCCGGTTGTATTATTCGTTTGTACAGGCCGCCAACCACGAATCGAAAATGTAAAGGATCCGAGGATATCTCATATCGTCGGCAGTCGAAAACATCTATCCAATGTCCTCTTGCTTGAGTAAGATGCTTTTTCACAAAGAGAACGGCACGGGCCTCATCTGTTTTGGCGTAATCGAGATATTTACTGAGTA
Source organism: Candidatus Hydrogenedentota bacterium (assembly GCA_035450225.1). Classification (NCBI taxonomy): domain Bacteria; kingdom Pseudomonadati; phylum Candidatus Hydrogenedentota; species Candidatus Hydrogenedentota bacterium. Next base: position 24,676 of record DAOTMJ010000035.1, on the reverse strand, counting down.
GATTTTCGTCCATAGTTCAAGATGTCCTGGAATCCGCGCATAATGGCTGACCACGAAGAGCACGAAGAACACGAAGAGTACAATTGTACCGGTTCAGCGGAAATTGGACAATCGCCGGTTTTTCTAAGCGACTACAGTCGGTCGTAGCCGCCGGTTCAATGGTGCGTTTTTTGAGGCCTAGGCGGTCTATCAATCCGATGAGTTGTAGGGGGACGTGAGAGGGTTGCTCCCGCGCCCTTCCTGTCGTACGACAGGACTCATCGTCTCGATGAGTCGCACCGGGGTATCCCTTGGCCGGCTCCTCGCCAGGATTGCCGGCCTCCGTTTCGCCCGGCAGGGTTAGTTTGCCACAACGCACGGCCATGAGCAAGCGTTTTCTGCGAACACCTCCTTCTATGAGAGCCTCTATATACGTAGAGGCTGTTATGCACTCTGGACGGTACCGAAAGTGTGAAGACTCATCCAAGATGACGCCCTTTTTCCTTCTTGGTTGCTTTCCGATACCGTTCACGCGTCGCCTTTGTTACCGTTCTGCGTTCTGCCATCTTGAACCGCATGGGAACTACCTCCCTTACCGGAAGAATAATCCCATTCGGTCAAATCTCTCAACCCATTTCGAGTAGATTTCTTCCGTGAGGCAACGAATCCCGTTCGAGTAGATTTATTATGAGGCAACTCGTGGATTTGCATCCGCGATGGAAGAGGGCTATACTTCAACGCGAAAGTGAGCGAAACCCAATGGAGGCTCAGGTATTAGTTCTGAATCGGTCGTGGGTGGCGGTGCAAATCGCTTCGGCACGTCGCGCGCTTTCTCTGCTCTACCAGGGGATTGCCCGAGCGGTTCACCCGACGGACTATTCGCTATACGATTTCGACAATTGGTGTGATTTGTCGCGCGCGGCGGAGACGGGCCATTTCATCCATACCGTCAATTTCCGCATCCGTGTGCCGGAAGTCGTTCTTCTGCGGGTATATAACGGTTTCGTGCAGCACGACGTGCGCTTTTCGCGCCGCAACATTTTCGAGCGCGACAAAAACACGTGCCAGTATTGCGGACGGCGCGTCGCCAAGGCCGAACTGACCATTGACCACGTTGTGCCGCGTTCGCGGGGGGGGTACGATTGCTGGGAGAACCTTGTGCTGGCGTGCATGGCGTGCAACGTGCGCAAGGCCAACCGCACGCCCGAAGAAGCCCACATGCCGCTTATCCGGAAGCCCGCCAAGCCGACATGGCTGCCGCAGTTGGGCGCCCGCGTGCCGACGAGCCAGTTGATGAGTTGGCAACGATTCGTGGACACGGCGTATTGGGACGTCGAACTGCGGGAATAGCGCATGGCCGCGCATCCTTTCGCGGAAGTCGCCCTGCCGCTTCCGGTCGATCGCCTTTTCACCTATGCCATTCCCGACGCGCTTGCGGATCGCGCCGTCCCAGGGATGCGCGTTATCGTGCCGTTGCGCAACAAGATTGAGACGGGCTACATCGTATCCTTGTCCGATTCATCGCCGGTCGAGTCGCCGCGCCGCATCATCGATCTGCCGGATCGAAAGCCGATCTTCGCATCGGACATGATCCGTCTCTGCCGCTGGATCGCCGACTACTATTGCTGCTCGTTCGGCGAGGCCCTTCAAACCGCCGTGCCGGCGGGACTCAAAATGCGCACGACGATGCGCTACACGCTTCAAACCGAATTGTTGACGGGGGGCCGCTACTCCGATCGCCAGCGTAGGGTCATCGCGGAACTGTTCAACCGCGGACCGCTGACGGACGCGCAACTCGCCGCCGCCGTCGGGCGCGCATCCCTGAGCAACACGCTCCAGTCGCTCGTCGCGCGCGGCGTGCTGTTCGCCGAGCCGGTTGTCACGGGGCCGGGGGTTTCGATTGCCGCGGAGACGTATGCCCGGCTGATCGAGGAAAACGTACCCGGCGCCGAGGAACTCGAACGTCTTCAGCGTACCGCGCCAAAACAGGCCGCAGTCTATCTCGATCTCCTGCACAACGATCCGGATCAACCCGCCGCGCTGCTTCATCAAAAGCACGACGTGACGTCCGCCGTGTTGGCGGCGCTCGAAAAGCGCGGGTTTATCGAACGGTACAATCGTGAATACTGGCGTGAGCCGGAATTTCACGCCGATCCGCGCGCCCGGGAAAAATTGCGCCTGAACGCAGAGCAGCAAGCCGCGTTCGACGCCATTTCAGGCGCGATGGCGCGCGGGGAATTCAAAACCTTTCTGCTGCACGGCGTGACGGGTTCCGGCAAAACGGAGGTCTATCTTCAAGCCATCGAATACGCGTTGTCGCTCGATCGCGGCGCCATCCTGCTCGTGCCCGAAATTTCACTGACGCCGCAGACCGTCGGTCGTTTCGTCGCGCGGTTCCAGGAACGGATTGCCGTGCTCCACAGCGCGCTAGGCAAAGGCGAGCGGTACGACGAATGGCGCCGCGCGCAATCCGGCGAAGTCCGCATCGTCGTCGGCGCCCGCTCGGCCATCTTCGCGCCGCTGCACCGCCTCGGCATCGTCATCGTGGACGAAGAGCACGACACGTCGTACAAGCAGGGCGATACGCCGCGCTACCACGCGCGCGACGTGGCCGTCATGCGCGCGAAAATGGCCGGCGCCGTCTGCGTACTCGGCTCCGCGACGCCCTCCATCGAGTCCTACTATAATACCGAAATCGAAAAATTCACCCGCTTGAATCTTCCGAATCGCGCGACGCGCGGTCACCTGCCCCAGGTCCGGCTCGTGGACATGCGCGTCGAAACCAAGGAACTCGGCGGACAGGTCATTCTGTCGCGGATTCTCGAGGAGGAAATCAACCGCCGCGTGGACGCCCGCGAACAGGTCATCCTGCTGCTGAACCGGCGCGGCCATTCCCCCTTCGTGCTGTGTCCGAAATGCGGATGGGTGGCAGAATGCACCGAATGCAGCGTTAGTCTCACGTACCATGCCCGAGGCGCGTTCTTGGGTTGCCACTATTGCAACGCGCGCCGAGAGATTCCGCCCGTATGCGGCGATTGCGGTTTCAATCCGTTGCTGTTCCTCGGCACGGGCACGCAAAAGGTCGAGGAGTATCTCATGCGCGCGTTTCGCGAAGCGCGTGTCGAGCGGATGGACGCCGACACGACGGCGGGTAAGGGCGGCCATGCGAAAATCCTCGGCCGTTTTGCGGCGGGCGACATAGATATCCTTATCGGCACACAGATGATCGCCAAAGGACACGATTATCCCGGCGTAACGCTCGTCGGCGTGCTCAATGCCGACACAAGCCTGGCGCTGCCCGATTTCCGCGCCGCCGAGCAAACTTTTCAACTCATCACCCAAGTCGCCGGGCGCGCCGGACGTGGCGACCGGCCCGGCGAGGTTGTCGTGCAGACCTACCGCCCGAACCATTACGCCATCCAGGCCGCCATGCGCCACGATTACGCGGCCTTCTACGCCCGGGAAATTGCCGAACGCAGAGCCGCCGCCTATCCGCCCATCCGGCGCATGGCCAACTTCGCCGTCGAATGCGAAAAGCCCGACCTCGCCGGTCAAGCCGCCGGATTGATCAAGCGCATTGTCCGCGAACAGATCGAAACCCTCGGATTCAAGGGTGTCGAGACCATCGGGCCGGCCCCCGCCATTGTCGCGCGCGTCATGAACAAATACCGATGGAACCTCGGCGTGCTGTCGCGCAGCGCGAAACGCCTCAACGCCCTTGCCCGCGCCGCTCGCGAGGAATTTCACGCCCGGCCCGACATGGGCGCCGTACAACTCAAAGTGGATCTCGATCCCCACGGCATCTTTTGAATCCGGGCCGCCGGTTTATGACTGCCGGTCGAAGTAGCACAGGACGCGCTGTTTGAGGGTGTTGGCGTTTATGCGCAGGGGGTCGCGGCGGATGTCGGCGGGATTCACGATCTTCACGATTTCCGTGTAGGCGGCGGCCTGCGGCAGGTATTCGACAAGTTTGTTGGGCGCCGCCTTGATGAGTTCGAGATTGAACACGTTGCCTTCATGATTTGGAAACAGGGCCAAGTACAACATGTCCATTTCCACGAGTTCGCTGAAAAAATGCGTGCCCAGCGACACATCGGGCACAAGGTCCTCGCGCATCGCCACAATCTCACACAAAAACGATATCGTGTTGATTTCCGCGAACGAGACCGGCACACCGAGGGACGGGGTCGTCGTTCCCCAGCGCCCCGGCCCCAACAGCAAAATATTGTTTGCCTTGTCCGGTCCTCCGATGTGGGTCAGTTGCCCGATAAGCCGCGCGATGCGATAACGTTCGCTGATGGGCAGCCGACCGTACATTTCGGGAACCACGCAAATAATTCGGTCAATGCTGTCAATGCGGCTTTGGCCGATGACCGGCCCCGACGTGGCAAGCAACAAGTCTTCCCCGGCAATTGTCGCGGGTGGTTCCACGATGGGCAGCGAACTCTTGACCTGCAAGGGCCGGCACTGAACAAGATTGATGCGGTAATCGCCGCCGGACGGGAAATTTGCGGTGAACTCTGTGTCCACGGGGTAATGGTACGCATCGCTCAGCGTGGCCAGCATGCACCGCATGTCGTCCACGAATGAGGTGTTCGCAAGCAATTCATCAAAGGTCAGGAACCACGAGAAGACGTTTTTCTGTCCCCGTTCTCGGGCTTGACGTTCGACCTGTTCGTCTCGGGAGGCGAAGAGCCGCAGGGGAATCGCGGGATCCTGCTGGACAACGGTTGGAAAATCGGTGCTGATCAACAAATTGGCTTCCAGATCAAGCACGTCTACCCGGCGCTGGGCATACTGGCGAATCTTGTCGAAACTGGATTCAGGGCGACGGTCCGGCGCATTCAGGGCGACCACGCGCGTGTAGTCGTCATCGGCCCGGTCCACAGCCCGCGTGCCCAGTCCGAATACCAGCCGCAAAAGGCCCGCTTCGGGTTCGATGTATTCGTTCCACACATAGGGGTTGAATGAGAATCCGACACCCGCCACATGGGGGAAGTAAAATGATCCATGGGAGGAACCGGAAACCCGCTGCACAAGTAGGGCCATCTGCTCGTCGCGATCAAGCATGCCGCGCCGGGCGCGGTATGACAGCGCCTTTTCACTCATCGTGCTGGCGTAGATGGTCCGCACGGCGCTGATGAAATCCGCCAGGCGCTTGTGGCGCGACCCCTGGTTTGCACAGAACACACTGTCGTATTTGCCCGCGAACGCATTGCCGAAATTGTCTTCGAGCAGGCTGCTCGACCGGACGATGATCGGCGATTGGCCGAAATAATCGAGCATTTCCTCGAACTGCCGTTCGATGTAATCGGGAAAAGTGCCCGTGAGGATCCGCTGTCGTCCCATCTCCGCGCCATCGAGGAACGAGGCCGGATTTCGCTGTTTTTGCCGTACCCACCAGCAGCCGTTGCGCACCAGAAACGTGTAGAAGACATCCGATCCGATGTAAAAGGAATCGTGTTCCTCAAGCCGTTCGAGCCAGCGCGGATCCGAACGCTTGAGGATAGCGCGCGCGATGAGCATACCGGCCGCCTTGCCGCCGATAAGGCCGGTGCCAATCATCCGATTGCCAATCTCGACCACGTCGTGAAGGGTCAAGTAGCGTTCCGCCAAATCGAGCACGCGCCTGTCACGCGAAACGGCCATCCGCAGCAGACGCTTGAACAGCGCTTCCGTTTCTTCGGCGGGAAGTCCGCCTTTCAGCGCATCCGCGGCCAGGGCGAAGGTCTTCTGCCATACGCCGATCAACGACCGCGTCCAGTCCGTGGGCAGCGTCGAAGCCGCGTGCAGCACTTCCGATATGATGTAACTCTCGCTGACGGGCTTGAACGTATCCCCCTCCCAGGCATGAAGCATGTGCATGGTGCCCGAATACCGGTGAAGCACCTTGAGCGGATACAGGTAATAGACGCCTTTGTGCCGGTAAACATCCAGAAGCAGTTGCGTGGTTTCAGCGATGGGATCCGTGGCATGGACGGAATGATAGTCACGTAGAATCGCGAAATAGGTGATGGTTTCGAGATCGTAGAGGTAGGGACAGGTCAGCATGAAGAAATTGCCGACCATCCGGTCGCTGTACCAGTCCACGGCAAGATCCGAAAGACAATCGAAAACGTAGTAGGCGCCGCGGCCCGCCTCCTCGATTGAACGATGGATCTCGTCCAGAAACGTCTCGAAACCCGCCTCGGGATCCAACACACGGATTTCAATGCCCTCCGCCGGTTCCAGGAGCGGATCATGTCGGGCAAAACGGAAATAGACGAGTTTCCGGCCCTGAGCGACGGCTGTCGCACAGTACGGTTTCACAAATGCGGCATAATCCCGAACGTCCCCCACCTGGAACACGATATTGTCACCGGGCATCAGCCCGCGCAGCACGCGATCAAGGCCCGGAAGCCCCGTGCTCAATGTCGTATCGAAAACCGGCATAGACTATCCGCATCTCCTGTCGCCGCACAACGCACACGGCCTCCCGCTTGGCGCGGGAGGCCATCTTTTGCAACCATAACCGTTTGCGAAACGCAACTCAAACGCGATCCGGGAGGGCGTGCGTCCTCGCGCGCCTGGCGCCTAATCGCGATAAGGCATCAGTCAGCGCGGACACCGACCCTCCCATTCACTCACACAAGACCCTGATCGAGCATTGCATCCGCAACTTTCGTAAAACCGGCAATATTCGCGCCCACGACGTAGTTGCCCGGGAAACCGTAATCCTCGGCCGTCTCGTACGCCTGCCGATGGATGGACTCCATAATCTGGTGTAGCCGCCGGTCCACTTCCTCGCGCGGCCAGCATACATGCTGCGAATTTTGCGCCATTTCAAGGCCCGACACGGCCACGCCGCCCGCGTTGGCCGCCTTGCCCGGACCGTACAAAATCTTGTTGTCGAGAAACACCTTCACGCCGTCGGGATCGGTCGGCATGTTGGCGCCTTCGCTGACCAGAATGCAGCCGTTCTTGACCAGCGTTGCCGCATCGGCGCCGTTGATTTCGTTCTGCGTGGCGGACGGGAATGCACAATCGCATTTGATGCCCCACGGACGCTCGCCTGCCAGAAATTTCACGCCCGGATACTTGTTCGCGTATTCGCTGATGCGTCCGCGGCGAACATTCTTGAGATCCATGACGAACGCCAATTTTTCATCATCCACGCCGGCCGGATCGAAAATCGTTCCGTTCGAGTCCGAAAGTGTCACCACCTTCGCGCCCAACTGGTTCAGTTTCTCGACGGTGTACTGCGCCACGTTGCCGGACCCCGACACCGTGCAGATTTTGCCGCGGATATCCATGTCGCGGGCGCCAAGCATGTTCTGAGCAAAATACACGGCGCCGTAACCGGTCGCCTCCGGACGAATCAACGAACCGCCCCAGTTCAAACCCTTCCCCGTCAGCACGCCCGTGAATTCGTTCCGGATGCGCTTGTACTGGCCAAAGAGATAGCCGATCTCGCGTCCGCCCACGCCGATATCGCCCGCAGGCACGTCCGTGTCCGGACCGATATACTTGCACAGTTCCGTCATAAACGACTGGCAAAACCGCATCACTTCCATGTCCGATTTGCCCTTCGGATCGAAATCGGATCCGCCCTTGCCGCCGCCCATCGGAAGCGTCGTCAGCGAATTCTTGAAAATCTGCTCGAAGGCAAGGAATTTCAGAATGCCGAGATACACGGTCGGGTGAAAACGAAGCCCGCCCTTGTACGGCCCGATTGCGCTGTTGAATTCGATGCGAAAACCGCGGTTCACCTGGATTTGGTTCTTGTCGTCCGTCCACGGCACGCGGAACATAATCACACGCTCCGGTTCCGTCAACCGCTCCAGAATGCGATTTTTCTCGTACTCCGGATGCCGGGCGATGGCCGGCGCAATCGAATCGAGCACTTCCTTGACCGCCTGGTGAAATTCCGGTTCGGCCGGGTTGCGTCTTACAACGAGATCCATGATGCTTTCCACATACGACATGTGTCATTTCTCCTTGACTCTTTTGACCCTTGTTTCTCTCGGCTCGCGGGTGGATGAAACCACGGTAACGGTATATACCAGCCGGTTTGATAAAATTCTAATGGTTATCCAAAACGATTGTCAAGAAAAAAATAACTGCAGAAAATACTGTAAAACTCAGTACGATCAAAGCCAGGCCGCCCGGGCCGGCTCGTGGGGCGGCTCTGAATGCCTGATTGACTTATACGGCATTTTTGCCGTATAATCGTTTCAATCAAACTCCAACCGGAAAAAAGCGGCGAAGCAATCCCTCTTTTCACGCCGGTTTTCGCGGTTGACAACAAACGGGAGTAAAAACGCATGGGCGGAAAACGGGAACGGACGATGGTGGCCATACTGCGGATTTTATACAATGCGCCGGGACCCTTGGGGTCGGAACGCATTGCGCAGAATCTGCGCAATGCCGGCATGGATATCAGCGAGCGAGCGGTCCGGACCTATCTTGCCGAGGCGGATGAACGCGACTGGACGCGGAACCTTGGCCGCCGCGGGCGCCTGTTGACGGAAGCCGGCCGGTACGAGGTGGATCATGCCCTCGTGATTGACAAGGTAGGCTTCATCGCGGCAAAAGTAGATCAACTCGCCTATCAGATGACGCTCGATCCGGCCACGCGCAAGGGAAATGTCGTGCTGAACACCGCCACGATCCATCCGAAGGATCTGCGGGCGGCAATCAACGCCATGCGTAAAGTTTATGACGCGAATCTCGGCATGGGGCGGCTGTTGACCGTGGCCCCCGCCGGTGAAACCATCGGGCCTTTCCGTGTGCCGAGCGGCCGGTGCGGCATCGGCACCATTTGCAGCGTCAATATCAACGGCCTCCTGTTGCGGGCGGGCATTGCGACGACATCCCGGTTCGGCGGCCTGCTCGAATTGCGCGACGGCCGCCCGCAACGGTTCACGGAAATCATTAACTACGATGGTTCTTCCCTGGATCCGATCGAAGTGTTCATTCGCGGTTTCATGACCAGCGTGGGCAAGGCCGCGAAGACCGGATCGGGCATCATCGGCGCCAGTTTCCGCGAGGTGCCCGTGGCCGCCTTGCCCGAAGTGCGCCGCGTGGCGGTGCTGTCCGAAAAACTCGGCCTCGGCGGCATTCTGGCCCTCGGCGGTCCGAACCAGCCCCTGCTCGACGTGCCCGTCCCGCAGGGCCGCGCCGGCCTGATCGTCTGCGCCGGATTGAATGTCATGGCGGCGGTCGTCGAAGAGGGCATCGCCACCACCAGCGCCGCCATGAGTTCGATGTGCGAATACAGCGCCCTGACGGACTATCGGGAGATTCACAGCGTCGTGGCCGCCATCAAATAGGCGCATCCGGAGCAAAACGGGAATTTGTCTGAAAGTCCGCTCCGGCGTAAGATTCACGCATGCGCGCGTCGTCTTTTCACATAACCGCGGCGATTTTCTTTTGTGCCGGCACGGCGCAAGGCGAAATCCCCGCAGACCTGCGGGACTTCCTGAATACCGCCGCGATATCGAAAATCGAGGCGGGCAAAGTCGTGCAGGAGCGGACCGGATTCAAGGACGCGGAAGGACGCACCTGCGCCCAGGGACGGGCGGCCGTCCTCATCGCGAAACCGCCGGAGGCCATCTGGCCGCATATCATCTCAAACGACCGCTATTGCGAGTTCATCCCCCATGCGGTCTCCGCCGTGAAATATATGGAAAGCGAAAACCGGGTCGGATGGAAAGAAACCGTCAAGGTCGCGTTCGGAAAAATTTCCTATCACATCATCCAGACCCGCGACGAACAAGCCCATGTGGCAAGTTGGCGGCTCGACAAGTCCAAGGAAAACGGAATCCACGATACCCACGGCAGCTGGACGCTCATCCCGCATGGCGAAAACAAAACGATTCTCGTTTATGCCTCGCGCATTGACAGCGGAATGGCCGTGCCCCGCTTCATTGAAAATTTCTTCCTCAACCGGGGGCTGCCCGAAATCGTCAATGCCGTCAAAAAACGGGCTGAGTCCAACGGCGCCTACAAGCGGTAGGCGTTGGGCTTCTCGAATACCCTGAAAAGCCGAATCCGGCACGGTTTGACGTAGGAGGCGATCTTGTGGTTTTCTTGTATCGCTTCGCTTATGATTTCGTACACGGCCGCCGGCGGAAGATCGGCGGATAAACCGTCTTGGGAGGGAGCGGCGAAATGGATGCACGGACGCGGCGGGTTATCAATGCGGTGGCGCCGATTCGGATTTGCGACTTGGGCGGCTGGACGGATACGTGGTTTGCCGAAACGGGCGCGGTGCTCAACATTGGCGTGTATCCGTACGCCGAGGTGCAAATCTATGTGAGCGAAAAACCGGGCTGGAACGTAAACGAGGGTCGGGTGGCAATTCACGTGGAAAACTTCGGCGACCGATATTGGATCGAGCCGGGCACCGTGTACGACCGGCACCCGTTGCTTGAAGCGTCCATTGACATCATGGATCTGCCCGCGAATCTGGCGTTCGAGGTCAATCTCTTTTCATCGGCGCCGGCCGGCTGTTCCACCGGCACGTCGGCGGCGGTGACGGTGGCCTTGCTCGGCGCATTGGATCTCCTGACGCCGGGACGAAAGACGCCACATGAAATCGCCGCGCTGGCGCATCGCGTCGAAACGGAGAAACTGGGCCTGCAATGCGGGATTCAGGATCAGTTGTGTTCGGCCTACGGCGGCATCTGTTTCATTGAAATGTTTCAGTATCCGTATGCGAGCGTGTCGCAATTGGCGATTCCGAACGACGTGTGGTGGGAACTCGAACGCAGACTGTTGCTCGTTTACCTCGGCAAGACCCACTCGTCCAGCGATGTTCATCGCCAAGTCATAGACCGCCTCGATTGCAAGGACGCCGACAAATCGGCCCTCGAACCCTTGCGCCGGGCCGCGCGAAAAGGCAAGGAAGCCCTCTACGAAAACGATTTGCGCGCCTTTGGACGCTGCATGATTGACAACACGGAAGCACAGGCGGCCTTGCATCCCGCGCTGGTTTCCAGCGCGGCGCAGGCGGTCATCGCGCTGGCGCGCGAGCATGGCGCCATGGGTTGGAAGGTCAACGGCGCGGGCGGCGAAGGTGGTTCGCTTTCCATCCTGTGTCCTCCGGAAGGCGAACGTAAACGCGCATTCATGAACGCGCTGCCGTCGCTCGATCCGGCGTTTCAGGTCATCCCGACCTATTTGTCGCGCATGGGATTGCGCCGCTGGGAATCCGGAATGTGAATTGCAACAGAAAGAGGAACTGATCGTTTCGCGCGGGGTTCAACGCATCTATGGGGATATTCGCCATGAAGAAGATGAACCGAAGGGGATTTCTTTCGACGAGTTTGGCCGCCGCAGGTGCATTGCCCGGTTGCAAGACGGCTCGCGCGGGCCGCGCGGACAGAACGCGGCCCAACATCGTGCTCATCATCACAGACGATCAAGGGTATGGCGATCTTTCCTGTCATGGAAACCCCATCTTGAAAACACCAAACCTGGATCGCCTGCACGGCGAAAGCGTGCGCTTTACCCAATTTCACGTCTGCCCGGTATGTTCGCCGACCCGATCCAGCCTGATGACGGGCCGGTACAATTATCGGACAGGCGTCGTAGACACCTACCAAGGCCGTTCAATGATGGATCCCCGCGAAACGACGCTGCCGCAGGTTCTCGCGTCGCATGGATACCGCACCGGCATTTTTGGGAAGTGGCATCTCGGCGACAATTATCCCATGCGCGCCATGGATCGGGGATTTCAGGAAGCGCTGGTGCATGGCGGGGGCGGCTTGTCGCAGCCGTCGGATCCGCCGCCGGGCAACCGTTACTTCGATCCCGTGCTGAATCACAACGGCACATGGGAAAAACACCAGGGATACTGCACGGATATCTTTACCGATGCCGCGATCCAGTTTATCGAAAAACACCGCGATACGCCTTTTTTCGCGTATCTTGCGTTGAACGCGCCGCACGTTCCACTCGACGTCGCGGATTGCTACGCCAAGCCCTATCTGGAGCAGGGCATGGATGAAAAGACCGCCCGGCTGTACGGAATGATTGCCAACATTGATGAAAACATCGGCCGGCTTGACGCACGCTTGGAACGTCTCGGTCTCGCGGAAAATACATGGCTGATTTTCATGACCGACAACGGATCGCAGGTTGTCGGCGATACGCCGCGCTACAACGCGGGTATGAGGGGATGGAAAGGCGCCGTCTACGAAGGCGGCATCCGTGTGCCCTGTTTCATGCGCTGGCCGCGGACATGGCGGGGCGGACAGGATCGCGAAACGCTTGCCGCGCATATTGATGTGATGCCGACCCTCCTGGACGGCTGCGGCTTCGAGGCGCCAAGAGGCGCACGCATGGACGGCATGAGCCTGATGCCCGTGCTTCGCGACCCGGAGTCGGCATGGCCCGATCGTACCCTGTTTACCCAATGGCACCGGGGCAACCGCCCGGAACCGTACCGTAACTGTGCCGTGTTCAATCGGCGATATAAATTGGTTGACGGCAAGGAACTGTATGACCGCGTGGCCGATCCCGGCGAATCCGCCGATATCGCCGGGGACCATCCAGACATCGTCGCGAACATGCGAAAAGAGTATGAGGCTTGGTTTACGGATGTATGTGGACAGCGCGACTTTTCGATTCCGCCCCGGATTCACCTTGGCACGCACCACGAAAATCCAACGCTCCTGACGCGGCAGGACTGGCGATGCGAAACCAACTGGACCGATCCCCGTAGCGTCGGCTATTGGGAAGTCAAGGTGGTCCGTTCCGGATTGTACGACATCGGTTTCGAGTTCGAATTGCGCACGGCCGTCGAAACTGCGCGGTTTCGCCTTGGCGGCGCAATGCGGGAAGTCAACGTCCCTGCCGACGCGGGGGCGTGTGCCTTCAAGGGCGTCCGCCTGGAGCGTGGAGAGGGAAGGCTTGAGGCGACGGTAACGCTGAACGGCCTGCCTGCGGGCGTGCGATATGTTACAATAAGACGGACGGGAGGCCAACGCGATTGAAACTCAACCGCTATACGTGGGTTTCGGCCACGCTCATCGGGTTCGTGGTCCTTATCCTTGCGTGCGTGGCGGTTTCGCTGATGGGCGTGCGCAGGGAACCGCGCGACGCGCCCGTGCAGGCATCCCAGCGCCCGTTCGGCCTGCCGCTCTATTCGCCGGTCAAGGCCGCGGGCTCGGACTTGCGCGCGTGGATGTTTCGCTGGTTCGATCTGCCGGTCCTGATCCGGATGGCCGATTCCGAATTCTCGCATGCCTCTTATCTCAGTCATTTCGAAAAGATGAAAATCAACCCCGCACGCCTGCAACTCACGAACGAAAGCGAGGTCCGCGTTTATTTCATCGGAGAGGGCAGCGGCATCGAAACGGCCCTTGGCATCAACCTCGAAGGGATGGGCGCCGACGAGGGCAATCCGCGCATCCTGTTCCCCAACGTCAGCACGCGCCGTCAACTGGACGTTGCCGCGCGCCTCGCCAAGGTTCTTCGTCTCTTTACATGGATGGCGCTGGGCGGGCGTTCGCCGGAAAAGCCCCTGATCCCCGGCGATTTTGTGGATCTCGGCATTCTGCCGAAGGGAAGCACGCTGAATTTCTTTTTGAATTCGCCCGGACAGGGCTTGTTCAACCCCATTCCGGAGCGGAATCCCGACGGCGCCGCCCACATGGTGGCCTCGGCGGTCGAGGGTACCCCGTTCTTGTTGATCAGTTTCGAGGATCTGCTGGGCGGCGGTGATCAGGATTACGAAGATGCCGTGTTCGCCGTCGAAATCTCCGACGAAAATGTCCAGGCGCTGCTGGGGCGCCATGATCCGTGGCGGTATGCGAAACGGATGTTCGGACGCATCGCCATGGCCGCCCTCGTCATTCTTGGTCCCTTGCTTTTCGTGTTGCTTCGCCAGTATTGGCGAAGCCGGAAGGTCCGCCAAGCTCTCGCGGATGCCGAGCGGCTGGTCCAGAGCCGCAAGGCGCACGAGGCCTTGGTCACCCTGCGCAAGACGCGCGAACTCGTGCCGCGAAGCCAGATGCGCAAATGGCAGGAAATGACCTTCTCCGCGGCCACGCAAAGCGCGGATATCGCGCATCTCGTGGCGCTCGAAAACGAGTCGCCCGAACTTTTCGCGGAACGCGAACCGGAATCGCTGGCCGTCGGCCACGCCCAAATCGAAACGGACCAGTTGACCGCGTATGCCGGTTTGCGCAAAGTCTGGCAGGATCGAGAGAAAACACCGTCGGCGTGGGCCCTGCTCGACGCCGGCGCCATGGCCAAGGAAGGACGCGAAAAAGACGCGGCGAAACTGCTTGAAAACCTCAAATGCGATCCGGCACGGGAAGCCGTCCGGCTGGCCCGGCTCGCCGCCATGACCGTCCGCGACGATCCCGGAAAGGCTTCGTCGCTCATTGCGAAGGCGCTGGAAGCCGGGCCGCGCGTCGCCGAAGCCCACATCCTGGCCGGCATGGTGTTTGAAGAACTCGGCAAGGTCCAAGAGGCGTTTGCCGAACACGGTATCGCCATGCGCCTTGCCCCGCGCGATCCGTTCGCGCGCGATCGCATGGCCGATTTCTGCTGCCGGCATGGCCAGTATGCCCAAGGCGTCAAATTGTGGTACGAGGGACTCCGCCCGCCGTCCATGGATTTCGCGTGGACGAAATATCTTTTCTGGACCCGGGTAGCCGTTCGCATGGGCGAAGTCCCGCAGGGTCTCGAACCGCCGCCGGGGCCGCTCGAACCGCTGGCGGCCTTCATGCTGACATTACCCCCCGAACGTTTCTGGGACGCATCGGGATTTCATCGTGTCGCGGACAGACATCCCCATCTCGTCGCCCGTCAGGAAGTCCACTGGCTGCGCCTTCTCGAAGTGCTGCGAACCGGCCGCGATATCGAAGCCCGTTGGCTGCTCAGTTTCGAGCGCGAAGGCCGCGATTCATGGAATCCCCATCTCGAAACAGCCCTGCTCCGCATCGTTCTCTACCGTCTGACCGGCTCGCTGGGTCCCTTTGAGGTCGAAGCGGCGGAAAGTTCCTTCCGCGTCCAGCCTCACCCGTTTTTGGCCGAACTGGAACGGCAGGCCCGCAGCAGCGATCCCGATCTGCCCGCTCCCCTGCTCGCGCTGGTCAAGTCGGATTTCATTTACGCGGCCGCCTGCCTCGCTGCGGGATGGCCGGAAGCCGCCGTGCGGCTTTATCCCACCGAAGAACCGCCCGCCGAAGCCCCTGAATGGGCCAAGCCCCTCTTCCGACAGGCATGGACGCAAGCGGGAAAAAACACGCCGGCCTAGCAATTTTCCATTCCCCTCGCCGACTTCCTTTACTTTTCATGCCCTCGTGAAAAGTTGTCATACAAAACCATGGTTTTTTCAGCAAAACAATCAAAGACATCCGCATGGGAAGACCCATACTCGATTCCCGCCAAATCGGAATGCAATTCCGCAATACGCCGCCATCCATCCGCCTCTTGTGCGTCCCGTTCATCAAGTTTCACCGTCACCTGACCGGTCAACGTCTCGAAATCATGGAAAGAATCCCCTTGCGGTGTTACAAAGACCAGATCCATGAACGAATCGCAAGGCGCCCATGCGGAAATGTTGATTCGATGTCCCTTTCGATTAACAGCTTCGATTTCCCACACGCCGAATGAAATCTCAACCCGTTCGCGGTCCCCGTCATTCGGACGAAACGAATAGTCACGGCCCTCGTGCCGCAGACCCACACTCATCCCCTCGATGCTGTCAATCCGGCCGAAGAGGATCGGGTGTCCGCCGCCCGATGCCAGCGCCGTGTCCGGGTAGTGGTCGAAGTGGTTCGCGCAAATCCACGCCCACCAAGACGGAAACGTCCGGCCCCAATTGCGGTCCTGATAACCCGGAGCGTTCTCAAGGATATAGGAGCGCCCCTTGTATTCGATGGTTCCGGAGAACCGCGCGTCCGCCTGGGCCGGATACCACCCGATATTGGTGATTTCCGGCACAAACATCGCCCACCCCATCGCATTGTAGGACCACCGGTGATCAATGGTGATATTCCATTCGATGCGTTGCCCGTCGTCGTCCTGCAATGAACCTGCAATGGCCGAATCCGTGGCATGCTGCCCGGCAATCCAGATGTCCGTTTTCTCATAGGACGCCTGGAAATCGGAAACGGAAAACACAGCGGTTGCGCTTTCTTTCAGGCCAAAATTCCCCACGCCCACATACGACCGGCTTGCGGGATCGTTTTGCGCCTCGTCCCACGGGTTGACCACGCCGTAGACGAAATAGAAGGCGTCCCCCGTATCCGGCAGAACCACCTTGTAATACCACCATTCAAACCAAGGCCCCTTGTCCTTCAATCCGATCCGATGACCCGGCTGGTTTCGGTTCCAGATCAGGGCATTGTAAGGGGCCACCGAACATCCCATCGCCAGAACGACAAACACGACGAGGATGAACTGAACGGTAAACCGCGCATTCATGGCGAAAACCTCCCCGACTGCCGCCAGTATACCACATCCCACGGCATCCCGATGGCGCGCATGTCCGCCCATCGTTGCGCGCGAATATCCCGATTGGCTAGACTCTCCCCGGCCTGAAGGAGAAAAGCATGTCGTATTCGACCCCCTATCGCCCGGAGCATACGGCCATGGCGCGGGATCTCGTCCGTCAGACGCAAAGGAGCGACGGTCTCGCCCCCGTGGACCTCGACCGTTTCTGGACCGATCAGGCCGAGGCCCTGCGCGATCCGTTCGGCAAGGACATCCCGCAGGTTCCCTTCGGCGCCATCCTGACCGGCGAATGCGTGTACGACGAACTCGGCATTCCCGTGGACATGTGGCGCTATGAACACGATCATGCTTGGCGACTGTCCGTCAACAAGGCCTACAATGACAAGGCCGAACACATCGTTGGTCGCCGAATCTTGTCCGAGGACCTATTCGATCCGGACCGGCAATATCCCAAGACCAAGGGACTCCATGATGTTTTCGAAGCGGAAAACGTCTGGCGCGATCAATCATGGTGGCTCCAACAGTCCGTGCATACGCCGGATGAACTGGAATCGCTCTTGGATCGGGTGGAACGCCGCGACATTCGCGGATTCATCCTGCCTGCCGGGTGGGATCGCGAGAAAAAACGCCTTCGGGCGATGGGGGTCGAACCGCCGCTCTATCGCGGCCAGCGAGGCCCCGTCACCTTCGCAACATCAATCTACGGGCCGGAAAACCTGATATTCCTCATCATCGAACGCCCGGATCTGGCCCGCCGGTTCAGCAAGGCCATCCGCGACACCATGCTCGAAATCGCCCGCGTACTGGACGAGGAAGCCGGTTATACCCCTGAATCCGCGCCACGCGGTTTCAGTTTCTGCGACGACAATTGCTGCCTTTTGACACCCGACATGTACGAACTCTTCGGCTATCCTGTCCTGGAGGCCCTCTTTGCGCGGTACAGTCCCGATCCGCGCGACCTGCGCTACCAGCATTCCGATTCCGCCATGGGGCACCTCCTGCCCCTGCTGGGGCGATTGCGGCTCAATGCGGTGAATTTCGGTCCCACCGTCATGCCCGCCGAAATCCGACAGCACCTCCCCCAAGCCGTCATCTATGGCCAACTCGCACCCTTCACCTACAGCCGGAACGAGGAGGAAAACATCGTCCTCGAATTCCTCCGCGACTTCGATATGATCCGCGAAACGCGCGGCCTCGTGTTCGCCACCGCCGGATCCATCAACAACGGCACCCGCCTTGCCTCCATGCGGCTCGCCATGGCCGCCATACAGCGTTTCGGACGCTACTGACGCGGCACGGGCGCGAGGACACACGTCCACCCAAATATCCAGCGGAGAGACTGGCTGAAGAACCTGTCCCACGCTTTTTGGGGCGGCTGAAAACCGATGATCCAAACCTCAACGCAGGATCCCGATCGATTGGGAAAAATCCTGCAAATTGTGGGTTGTTTTTCGATTACCACAATATCTGGTGGCCGCCGAAAATAATGCTTGCGTTTTTCCGGCATCTGTGGTATCCTGAATATGTCAAAAGTCCTTGCTGATGGCGATGCGTCTTGATGGTAAGTCCGCGGGATACATCGGGCGAGGCGGAAAGGAGGTGGTCCGTCAATGGAATGTCCGGGTAAACCGGGCGCCGACAGTCGCAAGGCTGTCTGTTTGAGCGTGTCTCAATCTCCTACGATGGATCGCGAACCAACAATGGAATCTGCGAGTCAAGGGAGGGGCCGCGCCTAGCGCATAGCCCGCGATTGAAGGTAAACTATCTCACGAACGCCCGGCGGCAACGTCGGGCGTTTGTGCTTTGTGTGGAGGGGATTGATGTGCCCTGGCCACCACGGTTGAAGGGTTGTGATCAGGGTTCATACAGGATCAACCCGTCGCGGACCGTGTAGACGCGGTCGCCGTATTTGATGGTTCTCAGATCGAAATAGGGCTCGTCGGGGGGAAGTTCGGGGCGCAGTTTTTTAAGCCTTTCCGTGACCGGTTGTACCTGAAATTCGAGTTCCAGCGTCGTTTGACGGCTTTCGATGCGAAGGACCAGGGGCCATTCCTGCCGTTTTTCGACGATGTCTTTTTCCTTGAACACACGGGCGAACGTGACATGAACGACACCCCCTTTCTTGTCTGTGGAAATGCCCGCCGGTTTGAACACGCGGCCCTTGAACACCAGCCGTAGTTTGGGGCGCCCCTTGTCGAACCACGCGGAAGGCAGATGCGCGATGCAATAGTCGTTGTAGCCGTCCTGCCGGTTGATCTGGCGCCCGATGGCATAGAGGTTGTAGACCGGCACGAAATACGACATCCCCTGTGCGGCATGGGATCGCGGCGCGGTCGTCAGGGTAATGTCGGTAATCCGGCTTCCGAGGGCGCGCAATGCGTCCAGTTGCTTTTCCGGGCCAACCCGTTCCAGCGCATCGAGCGCCTCGATGTCCTCTTTTTCGATCAGGCCGTCGGCCATCTGTTGCAGGCTCGTGCGGGCCGCCCGGCTTTCCATCTCGACGAGCACGCTCTCGTGCAGTTCGACGCAGTATCCCTCGTTGATGCTTTGCCGAATCAACCGCCGGGCGTTGTCGAGGTCGCCGATCCGGTAGTACATGATGGCGGCAAACAGGATGCTTTCCCATTTGTAGTAATATTTCGTGTTCGATTCGATCGTGCGCAGGTCTTGACGGATGAACTCCTCTTCGGAATCGGGATCGAAAAGCATGAGGCGGTGCATGCACAACTGCACATAATCCTGATCCTCGCGGAAGACCTGGGGTTGAATGCGCTCGAAATGGCTGTAATACGACTTGGCCAGATCCGGCTGGTTCGTTTCCTGGGCGGCCTTGCCTATCTCGTACCAAAAGGGCGGAAACGCGTCGAAATCGTCCTTGAGCCGTTCGAGCCGTTCGAGGCGGCGCTGGCTGTCCTCGTCCGCCAGCACCTTGATGTACTGCGCGAGTTGAACCTCCTTGACGTTCAGGCGATCGGGCAAATCGTAGCGCTTGTACAGTTTGTATTCCGTGTCGAAAAACTGGGTGCGCAGCACGGTCAGCCGTTTCAATTCTTCCGCCTGCAACTGGAGCGACCGCTCGGCAATCTCCTGGCCGAGCCGCGCCTTGCTCTCACGGTACCCGGCGATGCCCGAAGCGAGATAGAGCAGGGCTTGGCAGGCCAGTGTCGCGGGCTCGTCCGCATTGATGCTGGGCGGGTTTTTGCCGCCCTTGAAAATCTCGAGCACCTTGTTCTGAATGCGTTTGTTGTACGCGTCCAGAAGATAGCGTTTTTCGAGTTCTGACAGCTTCAGCGTGTTGAGTTCGACGAGCAGGCTTTCGATCAACAGGGCCGCCTCGTCGTCCTGAATCCGCGTGATGTCTATGTTGTTGACGAGTTTGCCGTATTCCTCGTCGAGCACGGCCCGGTCGTTGTATTCGACGATTTTATACAGCGATTCCCGGCAATAATTGAGCAGCATGGCCGTCGTTTCGGGGCTGTATTTCGAGGAACTTCGTTCCGAGGCGGGATGCGGCGGCGGCACGGGAGTCACCTCGACGCGTTGCGGCGGATACGTGATGGGCTGCGAAGGCACCAGCATGGGGGCGAGGCGGTCGCGGTGGCCGTCCCCGGCGCCGAACGCGGCAATACTGGCCAAGCACACGAAAAAAAACAGCCGGCAGGACCAGGCATTGACGGGTAAAAAGAAAAAAGAAAATCGGTTACGCACGGTTTTTTTCGACTGAACCTCATTTTCATGGCCATCTGGGCCCAAACATAAGATGCTATCTGAATGATTCATTGCGCACGATTCCGTCCGGAAATGATACCGCCGCCACGAATAAAATCCGATCATGCCCCCAAAAGTTTCCACATGCTTCCTGTGCGTTCACTTCCATTCGGGGCTGTCCCAAAGGTGCCGTCGCGTTTCGGCCACGATTACGCCGCTGAGCGCGATGAGGGAAATGAGGTTTGGTATCGCCATGAGGCCGTTGGCGATGTCGGCGAAACTCCACACGGCCTTCAGCGTGGTGACGGATCCGATCATGACGAAGGCCACCCAGAGGAACCGGTACGGCGTGATCGCGCGCGGACCGAAGAGGTATTCGGCGGCCCGCTCGCCATAGTAGGACCAGCCGAGAATCGTCGAGAAAACGAATGTAAGCAGGCCGATCGTCAGGATGATCGGACCGAGCACGTGCAGTTCCTCGAAAGCGGCTTTTGTCAATGCGGCGCCGTCTTTCAGACCGTGGGTCCAGTCGCCGGAATTGACGAGGACCAGACCGGTCATCGCACAGACGACGACGGTGTCCCAGAACGTGCCGGTCGAGGAAACCAGCGCCTGGCGGACGGGATTTTTCGTTTGCGCGGCGGCGGCGACGATGGGCGCGCTGCCGAGTCCGGATTCGTTCGAAAAGAGTCCGCGCGCGATGCCGAACCGCATGGCCTGCATGATGGTCGCGCCCACGAAACCGCCCACGGCGGCCTGTCCGGTAAAGGCCGACTTCACGATGAGGGCGATGCTGGCCGGTATGGCTGAAATGTTCATCAGAAGCAGCACGGCGCAACCCAAGACGTAGGTAATCGCCATGAAGGGCACGAGTTTTTCGCACACGCGCGCGATGGATTGGATGCCGCCCAGAATGACGAGGGCGGTCAGCGCCGTCATCGCCGCGCCGGTAACCCATGGCGACACATGGAACGTTTCTTTCACCAGTCCGGCGAGCGAGTTGGCCTGGACCATGTTGCCGATTCCGAACGCGGCGACGGCGGTCAGCGCGGCGAACACGACGCCGAGCCATTTCCGGTTCATACCGCGTTCAAGGACGTACATCGGGCCGCCCGCCATGCGACCGTCCGCTGTGGTAATGCGGTATTTGACAGACAGGAGCGCCTCGGCGTATTTCGTCGAAATCCCGAACACGCCCGTCAGCCACATCCAAAGCACCGCGCCCGGCCCGCCCGCGGCGATGGCTGTCGCGACGCCCACGATGTTGCCCGTGCCGATGGTCGCGGCCAGCGCGGTCGCCAGCGCGCCGAAATGGCTGATGTCGCCCTCCCCCTCGCGCGAACGTTCCAGCGACAACCGGATCGCCTTGCCGATATAACGCTGGATGAACCGCAGGCGGAACGTGAGAAAAATGTGCGTGCCGAACAGCAAAATCAGCAGCGGAGGTCCCCAAACGATGCTGCCGACACGATCGAGCGCCTGTTCAATATATTCCATGGCTGGATTGTCTCCCTGGCCGAATTTCAACACCGCTTCTTGCGCGGCTTCACATGAGAAATCGGGCCATATTACCCCACGTTCCGATTCATCATAAAATAGTTCTGCACCTTATTTGGGCCTTGCCGCTTGTCCGCCTCATGGCGCGTCGTATGCCCGTTGGCCGTTTCGGATGGCCTCGCGGTTGCGCGCTTCGGCATCCTTCCGCGCGGCGTAGCGCTCCTCGCGTTTTTGATCGATGGCGCAGGCCTGAAATCCTTCCATGTCGGCGCGCGGCCGTTCGGACAGCATCTTCCCGCCCGCTTGGATGATGGCAAGGGCCTCCTTGTAGGAGCCGCCTTCTTTGGGTCCCGCCTTTTTAAGGCACGGGCTGAGTTCCGGCCTTTCAAAACAAACTTGCGGCCCGGGCGCTTGATCGAATTGCATTATCGGCGCGAACGGCATGCCGGTAAGGGCGACAAGGCGTTTCAATTGCGCGTCGTCGAGGGGACAGCGGCCTGCCCAATGGCCGGGATACGCGCTCGCGTATTCGGGATAATACGGGGCGTTGAGATCTATCCAGGTGACGATGCGGTCGAAACTTTCGGCATCCAGCGCTACACCGTGGTGCCCGGTCCGAAGGATGGCGACAAGTCGGCTGGCATGCGATCCCCATGTAAGGGCCTGTTGCGTCTGCGCGGGGCCCGCGCCTATCGCCGCGATGTGCTTCTTGCGCCAGAGTTCGTTGTACGACGCGTTGAATACGAGATCGCGGTCGCCGGCGAGGACAAGTTTCTTGCCGGCTTCCTTGCCGAAATCGTGGCATCGTACGCAATGCCGGTCCAAGACCGGCTGCACGTCGCGCATGTAACTGAAGGTACGGGGCGGCCCATGCCATCCCGTCAATGGACTGGGCGGACGTTTCAAGGCCAGCGGCCTGTATCCGGCGGGAAGCGACGGGGCGCCGAGCCTGTTGTCGTGGCAACCGGCACAGGCCTGCCGTTCGCCGGGTTGGACAATCGTGCCGCTGCGCATGGATTGGACCATCATCCCGTCCGCATCGAGCAGTTGAAAATACACCCACGTTTCCGCGGGAACCGTAAAATGCACGGAACCGTCCTGCTCGACCGGAACCACGCCGAGAATGCGCTTGTTGTTGAAATCATGCCAGTTCATGGCGGGGGCTTCCTGGCCCTGTCCCCCCCATGCCGGTTCCGTCCAATGTCGCTTTTCAGGGGATTCGACCACCCGGAGAAATTTTATGCTGCCGCGAACGACGCCTTTCATATGCGTGCCTTGATACACATCCGCGACATAGAACGTTCCATGGACATTATCGTAATCGCGGCGGGTGGCGATAACCGGCGGGCGTTCCCGCGGGGCCAAGGGCATTGGATCATAGCAGCCGGGATCTTCGACATGAAGCAACGTTTCCGTGCCATCCAAATCCACAAGGTGGATACCCATGACTTCGCCGTTTCCAACCGTTCGCGAACAGAGAAAGCGCTGGTCGTCGAGCGGATACGGATCTTCGTATTTGGGCGTCACATGTTTGAACGTGTCGAAATTGAACCGGTTCCAGTCGCCGTCTCCGACAAGGTTGATCGCGTCCGGCGGCCATGTCCGCACGACCGGCGCGCGCAGGTCCATGCCCAGCCGCCGATCCACGATCGCCAGCGCGCCCCAGGGGCGATCGTGGCACGAACCGAACACGCAGATGAATTGCTGGCTGCCGGGAATGGGACGCGCATCGAACACCGCGCCGGGCGAGGCCGTGTTGTTTCCCCAGTAAAGGGCATGATCGGTGCCGTCGGGCCGGACCGTCCACAATCCCTGGGCATCGCCGAAATTCCGGTCAATGTATTCCCAGCGATAATAGAGGATGCGTCCGTCGGGCAACAGCGCGCCGTGGCCCTCGAACAGCGTGCTCTTGCCGATTTGATGAATGTTGGCCCCGTCCGATTCCATGCGAAACAGGTTGGCCATGATATGCCGGTTGCACATGCAATACTTCGGCTCGCGCGTGGACGAAAAGGCGATTGCGCCGTCCGGCAGATACAACGGATCAATGTCCGTCACGCCCCGGGCAAAGGTCAACTGGCGCAAGCCGGCGCCGTCCGCCCCGATTTCATAAATATGGAAATCATCGTCGGCCTCGCGGCGCATGGAAAAAAGGATGGTGCGTCCGTCGAAGGAAACATCCGGGTCGCGTATGATGCCGTCCGGACAATCCAGCAGCGTCCGCGCGGCGCCGGTCGGGACGTCCAGAACCTTCAAGGCCGATCCGCCCCGAAAACTCGCCTGATTGATTTCGCCCTTCTGAAACATCGTTTCGGTATTGTGATGATCCTCGCGATACTGCGGGCGCACAACGAACAGGATGGGATCCGCGACGGATGCCGGAAACGGGGTCTGCGCCGCCGCCATGACGGCGTATAGCATGATTGCCGCCGTTGTCGGCAACGCAAGTCCCCCCCATGTGTTTCTATGGGCCGCTTCCATTTTCACGCCGGATTCGTTCTCCGCAAACGCCAAGATCCTCAAGAGCAAATGATTTCAAACAGCGCGTATTCCACGCCGATTCGCGCATGGAGTGTACACTACCCGGTCCCGCGTTTCATCCACCGAAAGAAGCGTCATCCATAATTGTCTTCAATGATCGCCCATCATCTCCGTCCAAATTGCGGCTTGCTGAAAGCCATTTTGTGCAAATAGACAATGGTTTTTGGGGGATGGCGTTTTTGGGACACCTTCTCTTCGCGATGAAGAAGAGACTTTCCCGATCAAATTTATTTTGGACCGTTCTGACATGAGGATTCGGGTTTGGAATCGCCTGGCCCGAACATCCATGCCCTGTTTTTCATCTGCGTGTATCTGCGTCATCTGTGGATCGTGTGGTTTTCCGCAGAGGACGCAGGTACACGCCGATGTCGTAAAGAGGAACGGGATAACGAGGTAAAACGTGAGTCCTTGCGGTGGCGTTCTTTATATCCTTGGCGCGTGAATCGAGTAGGGGGGGGGGTTGCCCCTCTCCCCCTCTCACACCACCGGGCATACC